>JAKEGM010000131.1 GCA_022615575.1 Planctomycetales bacterium | reverse complement strand
TCATCGCAAGATCGTTCTGGATTATGCCGAAAAAATCCGAAATTGCCGCCCGCTTAAAAACGGAATTCTGGAGCGCTATTTATTGCTGATGAACGATCTGCCAGGGGCATTTGTGCAAGCTGTCATTAAACCTTCTCAAAAAGAACCGGGCGCTTCCGATATGACCGTGCAATTTTCTCAAAGCAAAATACAGGGCGGGCTGTCACTCGATAATCGTGGCGGAGAATCTTTGGGATTAATGAGAATATCAGCGGACATCGGACTTAATTCGGCACTCGGACTGCAGGAAAGCACAACGGCAAGATTTGTGACAAGCGGGAACGAAAAGCTAAAATTCCTATCCATTTCTCATGAAGAAAGAATCGGAGCGGAAGGCGGGAAATTGAATTTATCTCATTCAACTGTCGAGGCCAAACCAAAAGAGATGTATTTCATTCCGCTTAATCTCGAAACTTCATCCGAAACCACCACACTGATGTACAGCTATCCTCTGATTCGCAGCCGATCCGAGAATCTGCTTCTGCGTAGCAGCTTTACTGCCCATGATGGGGAGACGCAGATATTTGGAGTTGAAGATACGCGCGATCGAATCCGTGCTTTCAGATTGGGCGCAACGTTTGACCTTGCCGATGCCTGGGGTGTCAATCTTTTGGATATGGAAGTAAGCCGAGGGATTGATGGTCTCGGCTCTTCCAAAAATGATGATCCTATGCTTTCACGCCCAGCAGGAAGGGTTGATTTCACCAAATCATCTTTATATGCAGCTAGATTGCAATATCTTGTGCCGCGATGGTCATTTTTAACGGCCGTAAGCGCTCAGTATGCATGGACAGATCTGTTGTCTTCCGAGCTCTATAATTTCGGCGGAGAACAAATTGGTCGTGGTTATGATCCATCGGAACTGGTGGGCGATCATGGCGTAGGGATGAAACTGGAATTGCGTTATACCGATACCATCCCCGGTCGTCTGCTGTTTTCATACACAGGATATGCTTTCTACGATGCCGGGAAAGTTTATCAGAGATCGCCAGGCGGCCTTCACTCTTCGGAATCAGCCAGTTCCGCCGGGCTTGGCCTGAGAATGAGCCTGGGACGACATATTTCATGTTATGCCGAACTGGCAAAACCGCTGACGCGCGATGTCTCTGCTGAAGAAGACCGTAACGCAAGGGGCTATGCGGGGCTTTCCTTTCGTTTCTAAGTTTTTTGTGACACCTGAGATCAAGGAGATTAAAATATGAAGGAAGTACAAACTTCTACTGATAAATATGTCCGGGGTTCTTGTTTTGTGTTGCATCTGCTTGCTGCAGTCATGCTGATTGCCGGATTAATCCAGATCGCGCATGCCGCTCCTGAAGATGGTGTCGTCCGCGCTGGGAGTGCGAAAATTGTGGAACAGGGCAGCACAACCCTGATCCAGCAGAGCAGTCAGCGTGCCGTAATAGACTGGCGCGGATTCAGTATCAACTCGAACGAACAGGTTCAGTTTGCTCAACCTTATGCCGGTTCCGCTACCCTGAACCGGGTTACCGGGAACCAAGTCTCAATGATTATAGGGCGTATGGATGCCCATGGCCAGGTGCTTCTCATTAACCCGAACGGAATTATTTTCAGTAGGAGTGCTCTGATCAACGTAGGGAGCCTTATTGCAAGCACCGCCAACCTCAGCAACGACAACTTCATGCAAGGTAAGCTGATCTTCGACCAACCGGGTCAGCCCGGCGCCGGTATTATAAACGCCGGCAGCATCACCGCCACCGAAGGCGGCTTGGTCGCGCTGGTGGCTCCCCACGTTCGCAATGACGGACTTATCCAGGCCCGGTTGGGCAAGGTCGTGATGGGCTCGGCAGATACGTTTACAATCGATCTGTATGGTGACGGACTTATCAAGCTCGTATTGAGCGATGCCTCTCTGGCCCAGATTAAGGATGTGCAGGGAGAGCCGATTAAAAGCCTGATCAGTCAGTCGGGTGTCATCAATGTCGGCAGCGGTCAAGCTGTTTTGGTCACAGCCGAAACAGCCAAAGGCATGCTGGACAGCCTTATTAACATGAGCGGTGTGATCCTGGCGGAGAGCGCCGTGCAGGAAGGCGGCCGAATCCTGCTCTTTGCCCGAGGCGGCAATGTTGATGTCAGCGGCGAACTTAGAGCCGGAGGAACCAAAGGCGGGCGGATTGAAGTGCTGGGAGATCAGGTGCATCTCGCCTCTTCGGCAGAGCTTGACGCGGACGGGACGTACGGCGGCGGAACACTGCACATCGGAGGCGACTATCAGGGCGGCGGCGAAACATATCGTTCCGTGAGCACTGAAATTGACAACGGCGCAATACTGAACGCAGGTGCCCTGACCCGTGGAGATGGCGGTGAAGTGGTGGTCTGGTCGGACGGCCATACTGCTTATGACGGCAGTATTCAAGCGCGAGGTGGAGCAGAGGGTGGCGATGGGGGACTCGTTGAGGTTTCGGGCAAACGGACGCTCTTCTTCAACGGTCTGGTCGATGCGGGCGCCTCATACGGCAAGTTCGGATCGCTCCTGCTCGACCCCTACGACTTCACCATCGGTATGACCGAAGCGGGCCTCATAAACCGCGTCCTGCGAACCGGTACCAGCACGGCCGTAAGCGCCGATAACGACCTCTATGTAAACTATGCCATTGACGGACGGGGACGTTACGCCGGCGGCGGGCTCACGCTCTCCGCGGGAAACAACCTCAACGTCAACGATCACATCATCACTAACAACGGCGCCGTCAATCTATTTGCCACGGCGGGTGGAATCAACCTGGCGCCCGACAAGGTGATGTACTCCGGCACGGCGCCGATCACGATGCGGAGTAGCGGCACATTGAGCGCGCCATCTCTCGTCGGCGGTTCGGTCTCCCTCACATCCGACCAGGGTGCTGTCAACATCAACCCGGGCGGCGGCAGTTTGGTTGAAAACCTGCTGATCCGGGCAAAAACGGATGTAAGTATCAATCAGCTCGTTCAGAGCCGGAGTGACGGCAATGCCGTCGACATCAGCGCGGGCCATGATGCCAATATCAGCGCGCCCATTGTGAGCACGAGCAACGGCAACACCGTCAGCGTTATTGCGGGAAACGATATCAATGTTAATGGGCAGATTGACGGGCGCCCTTCTCTTGACGCCAATCCGAATGGCGAAGTCACCATGACCGCCGGGCAGAACATCAATCTCTACAAAAGCATTTTGGCCAATAGTATCAATCTGACCGCTACTCTCGGCACCATTAAGGCCCCTACGATGACGGCGGGCACGGTCACTCTCGATGTCGATGGAATTCCCCATGGGGAAGGTTTGTTCGCCGGAACCGGACCGATCTCCGTGGTGGCAGGCGGGAATCTTTCCAGCGGGGTTTACGTGACCAAGGGTCCTGTTTCCATTCGTTCTACCGGGGGCAATGTCACTGTTGACACCAAACTCGCTGAGGTTCTGGGAAATGTGGCGATCAACTCGGATACCGGTTCGGTCAACATCGATCAGGAGATTGCCAATATTCGTTCGGGCAGCAACCTGGAGATTACGGCCGGCGCCGACATCAATCTGAACAGGCAGATCGACGGGCGCCCTTCCCTTGACGCCAATCCGAATGGCGAAGTCACCATGACCGGCGGGCAGAACATCAATCTCAACAAAAGCATTTTGGCAAATAGTATCAATATGACTGCCACTCTCGGCACCATTAACGCCCCTACTATGAAGGCGGGCACGGTCACTCTCGATGCTGATGGAATTCCCCATGGGGAAGGTTTGTTTGCCGGAACCGGACCGATCTCCGTGGTGGCAGGCGGGAATCTCTCCAGCGGGGTTTACGTGACCACCGGCCCTGTTTCGATCCGTTCCACCGGAGGCGATGTCACTGTTGACACCAAACTCGCTGAGGTTCTGGGGAATGTGGCGATCAAATCTGATACCGGTTCGGTCACTGTCGATCAGGAGATCGCCAATATTCGTTCGGGCAGCAACCTGGAGATTATTGCCGGCGCCGACATCAATCTGAACAGGCAGATCGATGCCCTGGACGACAGCAATCCACGTTCTATCACACCCGTTCCCGGTGGCAGCGTGACCTTTGCGGCGGGGAACAACATCAACTTGAACAAGGATATTGTCACATACAACGGGCCGGTCAATATGACGGCAACGACAGGCACACTGAACATTGCATGGAACAATACGGATAATAGAACCTACCGGATACAGACCGGTTCCGCCCCGATCACGGTGACCACGGGAGGAAATTTGTCCACGGGGCCCGAAAAACCTCCCACTTCCTATCTTAACTTCCCGGTTTCGTGGAACGAAGTGAAGCAGAATTATTGGGTTGATCTTTGGTTAAACGGTATCAATTATGGGGATTATCGATATGACGACTATGTTGTCGATCAACTGAAACGTTATGTGGCGTTCTCCACTACCGGTAAACTCAGCCTGACTTCGACAGGCGGCAATGTCACAGTCGATGCGCCGATCCCTAATACCACCGGAGAGGTCGCCTTGAACGCGGCCAATGCCATCATTGTCAATCACAAGATCCTCAGCAAAAACCAACCCATCACCCTGACCGCTGGTTCGGGCGGAATAACTGTTAATCAAACGAACGATAACTATGGACTCTTATCTTGGGACGTCAATCGCCCCGCCATCGACTCGGGGAGCGGGCCCCTGACGCTAAGGGCGACTGGCGATATCTCCATTACACCCACCAATGGCATAGCAACCAGCAATACGCTGACCATAGACACGCGCAGCAAGATCCTGCAGGGTGCCGTCAACGAATATGTGGGATACAGGCCATCGAAAATCCTACTGAATGCCAACAAGGGCATTAACTCCTTTTATGCAGGATCTTCACCCATAATAGAGGCCATGTCCTCCAGTGGCGCCATTAATCTAACCGTCTACGATCCGGGGCAACTGACCATCAAAGCCCCTTCTGAGATTGGAGATGTCTCTGTCTATGGTGTTTTTGGAAAGATCGGCAAAGTGGTGGACATTGCTGCAGGCCGGGATATCGGGCTTAGCGATGTAAAGCAGGAGGGTGGAACCCTGGTACTGAGCGCAGGCAGAGATGCGAATCTATATCATTTAATGCTGTCCAGTCTGGATGTGACTGCTTCCAGCATTTATTTTAACAGCCGCGATTGGCAAAGTTTCCCTAACGCTACGGTCTGGTTGGAAGGCGGCAATCTGACGGCCACAACGACAGGGCTGGTGGCCAACCCGGACAGACCCTTGACCACAGGCGATATAATTTTCAATGATTATTCAGCCGTCCATATTGGAGGAGGGGAAAGCCTCACCCTCGACGCTTATAAATCATTGGAACTGGGCTTCCTGGAGTCGCTCGGCCCCGTCAGCATTACCGCACAGACCGGTGACATCAAACTGCGCAATGACATCGGCCCGCCGATCCGGTTTTACATAGGTGGGATTTTTTACAAATATGCATATTACACGGGCATTCCTGATAATCCAATTGGATTTACCAACACATATGCTGAGAATTATATTCCTTCATTCGATCCCGACGGCATCGGCGTAGAGTCGCTTTATTTGAAAGCCGTCCAGGGCAATATTTTTATGCAGGGGGCCAAGGCAGCTGGTCCACTAACCATTACTGCAGGCGGAATGCTAACGCCCACTAAGGGCATCTACTCCGGTACCGTAAATGGCGTAAAGATCACCGCCATAGGCGGCGCACTGGAGAAATTGTCCAGCGGGGATGTCAACCACACCGGTCCCTACACGTTTAACGGAACCTCGTTCGGCAACGTCCCCCTTGCCGATCAAGCACACCTGCAACCGCCCGGTTTCGAATCACCCATCGGTTCCCCAGGCCCCGCCGTGGCTCCGCCCGGCCTGCCCGGCGCCTTGACTGCGCTTGCCGCACAGCCGCCTGATGCTTTGACAGCGCTTGCCGCACAACCGTCTGGCATGGTTGACGTATCGGGTAGCAAGATTCCCGGCGCATCCGGTGCCGACGGCAGTTTTTCGGAGAGCGAAAAGGCTATCCTCAGGACGGGTATTGGCGGCAATCTGAGTGAAATAATCCCTGATGATGATGAAAAGACGGATGAAGAAAATAATAATAACAATATCCTGAAAATTGCCGGCGGGCGCGGTATCGCCCAGGAAACTGATTTCGGACGCAGATAATTGATAATATCTGGAGATTAATGCAGTGGAAAATCGGATAGGAACTTTTGTATTGAGTTTACTAGTGTGTTTTGTCGGCAATAGCGTGGGATTTGCGGCTGAGCCCATATCCATTCCTCAGCTTCGCGTCGAAACAGGCATGCATACCACCCTGATCAGGCGGGTTCTGCCGGATCTTCCCCGCAACCGGCTCATAACCTGCTCTGACGACAAGACCATAAGGGTCTGGCAAATGCCGCAGATGCGGTTGTTGTCCGTGCTGCGCGTTCCAATAGATGTCAGTCACGAAGGCCGGTTATACGCGGTCGCAGTGTCGCCGGACGGCAGGACTGTGGCAGCAGGCGGCTGGACGGGCTGGGATTGGGACGGAAAAGCCTCAATCTATTTTTTTGATGCGGCAAGCGGCGAACTGATCCGCCGCTTGGGCGGTTTCGATAATGTTATCAATGCGCTTGCCTGGATGCCGGACGGTGAGCATCTCGCAGTCGGGTTGCAAGGCTATTCAGGTTTTCGGGTATTGCGTCTTCAGAATGGACAAGCTATTGCGGCTGATGTTCAGTATAAAGATGACCTGATGGACATGGATATAAGCCGTGGAGGACGCGTTGTCACCACAGCGTTTGACGGATTTGTCCGTCTTTATGATAATAAATTCAAACTGATAGGACGCCGTCTGATACAGGGAGGGAAGAAGCCTATATCAGTGCGTTTCTCGCCGAATGCCGAGATGATCGCCGTCGGATTCATAGATGCGCCTGTGATTTCAGTCATTTCGGCCCGTGATATGTCGTTTAAATATCATCCGGATACAAGCGGAATCTCTCATCAGGTCGGCTTTACAAGCGTCGTTTGGTCATCTGACGGAAAAGTCCTGTATGCCAGCGGCCAGTACGCCGGTGACGGGCTGAATCCGGTTTATCGCTGGAAGAATCAGGGGCAGGATCCGCCTGAAAAGATTCCGCTGACACAGAACCGGATTTCAGAAATTCAGCAGATGCCGGACAACCATATCGCTTTTGCTGCGGAAGACCCTGGAGTGGGCGTTATGGGGCCGGACGGTAAATTAAAGTTATTCAGAGGTCCGGATATAGCCAATTTCAGCGGATCCCGGAGTCACCTTGAATTGTCGGCAGATGCCTCTGTGGTGCGCTATCCGCTGAACAAAGACAACAGCATACTACGCAGCTTCGCGGTATTCGGAGGGGGCGACCAGGATACTGAAATAACCAGAGATGAACAGCTCTTTACGCCTATTCTTGAGGCCAAAGGAATAACGGTCTCAGACTGGCAGGAGAGCTTCAGGCCTAAAATCAACGGTATAATGCCTAAACTCGATGAATACGAATTTTCGCGCTCCTATGCCATTGCTGCAGACGGCAAAAGTGTGCTTTTAGGCACCGAGTGGGCGGTGAGACTGCTGAAACCCGATGCCTCGGAAATCTGGCATGTCAAACTGCCGGCCGTAGCTTGGAGCGTCAATATTAGCCGCAACAGCCTTTTCGCCGTCGCAGCTCTGTCGGACGGAACGATCCGCTGGTACCGCATGCGGGACGGCCGGGAGACGCTATCTTATTTTACGCACAGAAACGGACGGGACTGGATCGCCTGGGTGCCCGACGGGTATTACATGTCATCGATGTACGGAGACAACTATGTCGGCTGGCATCTCAACCGTGGGAAGGATTTAACACCCGATTTTTACCGCGCAGTTCAGTTCGACCGCATACTTTATCGTCCAGATGTTGTTACAGCATCGTTTAGAAACGCGCTGGGTCCCGTTACGCGCAGTCTTGATGCGATGCCTCAAAACGCCGACTTTCAGATTGCCCGGTTGCATGAAATTGCCCCGCCGAGGCTTCGGTTGAAACCTGTGAGCCTGCCGGAAGGCAATGAGGGGCGTTTCCGGCTGACGCTCGATCTTAAGGGCGAAAAGAATACCCTCGCTATCAGGGACTACAGTGTTTTCGTCAACCACATTCCGGTGACTCCGTTGCGTGAGCGTAGACTTTTCGGTGATGAAACCGGCAACTTCCGCCGCACCTTTCAGCTCGATCTCCCCGTCCGTGACAACGAAATCCGGGTGGAGGCTTTTAACGGGGTCTCGATGGGGATCGCTGAGACCTATATAGGTTTGTCCGGAGATGTGCGCCCTGCGACCGTGAAAGGCAGCCTCTACATGCTGGCCGTCGGTGTCAATGTGTTTCCCGCTCTGCCCAGGCGCAACCATCTGGAATACGCCGCACAGGATGCCGAGGAGTTTGGACAGACATGGAAAATGCGAGGTGCCGAAAATTATGCGCATATTAACGTTCACACTCTGTCCGACAATAGCGAAGAGAAGCCAAACCGGGAAGCCATTGTCTCTGCACTGAGGTTTGTCGAACAAGCCGGACAGGATGACACGGTTGTCATTTTCCTCGCCTCCCACGGCATTAGCGACGCAGCAGGCAATTATTACTTCGTGCCGCGTGATGTCGTTCCACAAGATATTTCCAATGCGCAAAAAGGTGAAAAAGTCACTTCCTTGATTCCATGGATGGTCTTCTTCGATGCCCTGCGTGATTCGGCTGGACGCCGCGTACTGATAGTCGATACCTGCCAGGCGCGCAGCATCGAGGGAAAATTCGAGGCGCATTCACTCATGAAGCGCTCTGCTGCCTCGCAGTTTGCTTTGATCGTTGCATCCAAGGGCAACGAGGAATCGCAGGAATACTCGCTGGCCAAACACGGGCTCTTCACATATTCCCTTCTGAACGCTTTGAAACCAGATGCCGATGCGAACCATGATGGATGGGTGTCACTTAAAGAAGTGTTTGATTATGCAGTGCCAATAGTGGAGGAGCTTCGTTACAAGCAGGCTGGACCACAAACGCCGCAAATGGTATCACCGAAAGTATTGGCGGAAATGCCGGTCATGCGCAGCGGTCTGTCCGGTTCCGGCGCCAAGGAGATACCGATCCGGTGATTTTTTAAGCTTGTCCAAAATTGCCTAATATATGTTATTGATGGAGTATGATAGCTAACAATTTTTAATACAAAAAAGAGGTGCGCATTGAAAAGAAGAATTTTTATGACTGTTGTTTTGGTCCTTTTCATGGTTCAGTATGCCGTTGCTCAGGAGGGAAACGAGTTGAATTTTCAGACTACTGAGCAGGGTATTATTAAGTCGCTGACCGAAGAGAATCCAAAAATAAAAACCCGCAGCCTGAGAGAAAATAAAACCCGTGCTATCAAAATTGTCGGACGGGAAAACAATCAGATCACCCATCAGGAAATTACAGTTTCAGATGATGAGCCAATCCAGTCCGTCAACCTGAAAATCGAATTTGATGTCAATTCCTATAACATACGTCCAGATTCTTATGAACTGCTGAATAAACTAGGAAAGGCGCTGACTTCGGAGAATCTGAATGATAAAGCAATTTTAATCAAGGGGCATACGGATTCCGACGGAAATGATGACTATAACCTGAACCTCAGTTTAAACCGTGCACAGGCAGTTAAATCCTATCTGGTGGGACTGTTTTCCATACCTGAATTGAGGTTGAAAATCTATGGTTACGGCAAAACCGTGCCTTTGGTACCCGATAACAATCCGGCCAATAAACAAATCAATCGGAGGGTAGAAATCGCAGTGGATCAAAATTGATATGAGTTGTAATCATTTTTTGATTATACAGTATTCAGTCGCATAAAATTCAAAACTCCTATCTGGAGATGCAGAGGCAGCCCGAAGGGCTAAAGCAGGTTCATGCTTGAGGTCGAAGATGCACCCGACTCCAGATGGGAGAGTTTTGCTGCCAAGAGAAATAATCAATTTTTATTGACTCGTTCAGATTAATGATTTCAGTCAATAAGGATTACCGCTCGAAAGGACAGATATCTTTCAAAATCGACGGATGCTTTGTTACAGGAAGCTATACGTACACACCTTTTTTCAGCTCTCAGCTTTAGTATATGAGATCTGGTTCCCTTCAAGCCAATCAATAGCGATTCTCTCAAGTTTCTCCTGTCGGAAGCGATACCATTCCTCTTTAAGTCCATGACTTTTGATGGCATCTTTAAACCGACTGAAAGCTCTTCGACCTCTTATTTTATCCAAAAGCTCCCCTCTAATCTTATCATCCTCTACAGAGCAGCAAAAATCTTCCACGATATGGTATTCATGTATATCGAATTTGCTTGGAAGCGGCAGGTAGTCATCAGAGCTAATCACTTCCTTTGCCTTGATGATCATATCCTTCTGCCATTCCGGGTAATCATCAATGTCGTCATCTTCTTCCGCTGCGGAAAGTTCTTCAGTGGACAGGGTCAACAGCTCTCCGGTTCGCCGGTTGAGGAAAGCTGAATGCTCGTCACTTGGGACATCCATTTCGTTGACAACATCTTTTATTGAAACAATAGGTTTCATAGAAGAAAAGCCTTTACGTCCTCTTGCCAATATCCATATAGACCGATTTCCGATGCCTGATGCCAAGAATCCATATCTCGGACTCGATCACTTTGAACACGACCCGGTAATCACCCACGCGGAGCTTCCAGTAGCCTTTCAGCGTCTTTCGTAAAGGTTCCCCATAGTCATGAGGTGCGGTCTGCAACCGTTCTTCTATGGCTTTACGGATCCTGTCTTTTGTTTTTCGATCGATAAGAGGCAAATCCTCAATGCGAACAGCGGGATGATAGTGTAATGTAAAAAGCATGGATCATTTCCACGCATCTTCATTCGAAAGCGCCGTTTTTCTGTCGAATGATTCCATTCGTTTATCGGCAAAAGCTGCAAGGGCGACATCTTCCCGCAAGTCAATTGCCTCCCGGATAAGGTCACGGGCAATGGTGGACATGGAAATGCCCTCACTGGTTGCAAGGTCATGTAGAGCATTATACAGCGGGGGCTCAACAACAATGTTTACTCTTGGATTTTTTGTGGGCATCGTTCTTTCTCCTT
>JAKEGM010000130.1 GCA_022615575.1 Planctomycetales bacterium | reverse complement strand
CACAGCGACGGCGATATCGTTCTGCATGCGGTTATCGATGCGCTGCTGGGCGCGGCCGGACTGGGGGATATCGGGATGCTGTTTCCCGATACGGACCCGCAGTGGAAGGACGCCGACAGCGGCGAACTGATGACGCGCGCCCGCGAGCAGGTCAAGAAACATCACTGGGAGGTGGTCAATCTTGATGTGATTATTCATGCTCAACTGCCAAAGCTGGAGCCGTATAAAGGCCAGATCAAGCGGCAGGTGGCGGGCCTTTTGGAAACGGATTTTGCCAACGTCAACATCAAGGCCAAAACCAACGAGGGTCTGGATGCGGTCGGTGAGGGCCGGGCGATGGCTGCTACGGCAATGGTATTGCTAAGAAGAAGAATCAAAAGAAGATTATGATTTAACCACGAAGAACACGAAGAAAAAATAAAAGAAATAAAAACCTTCGCGGTTTCCATGTTCTTCGTGGTTCATAAATTTGAAAGCGATAGAGTATGAGTTTCAGATTGTATAACACGCTGACGCGGAAGACCGAAGAGTTCCAGCCGCTTGAAGCCGGGCGGGTGGGGATGTATGTCTGCGGGCCGACGGTGTACGGACACGCCCATCTGGGACATGGCAAGAGCTATGTCAGCTTTGACATTCTGCTGCGGTATCTTCGATACTTGGGCTATTCGGTCAGTTATGTGCAGAATATTACGGATGTGGGTCATCTGACCGACGATGCGGACGCCGGCGAGGATAAGATTTCCAAGCAGGCCCAGCGCGAAAAGAAACATCCGATGGCGATTGCCGAATATTATACCCGCAGCTATTTTGAAGACATGGACGCCCTCAACTGCATTCGCCCGGACATCAGCCCGCGGGCGACCGGGCACATCCCAGAACAAATTGAACTGGTCCAAACTTTGCTCGATAAAGGGTATGCCTATGCCGTCAACGGCTCGGTATATTTTGATGTCAGCAAATTTGGGGCGTATGGAAAGCTGTCCGGGCGCAATGTAGAGGAAATGCAGGCCGGGGCGCGGGTGGATGTCAACGCCGAGAAACGACATCCGGCCGATTTTGCCCTGTGGAAAAAAGCCGAACCGGGTCATGTCATGCAGTGGAACAGCCCCTGGGGCCGGGGCTATCCCGGCTGGCATCTGGAATGCTCGGTGATGAGTATGAAATATCTGGGCAAGACCATCGACATCCACGGCGGCGGCATCGAAAACCAGTTCCCGCATCACGAGTGCGAGATTGCCCAGTCCGAGGCCGCCAACGGCGTGCCGTTTGTCAGGTACTGGGTGCATCATAATATGGTAACGGTGGACGGCCAGAAAATGGGCAAGAGCTTGGGCAACTTTATCACGCTCAAGCAAATCTTCAAAGAAGGCCACCAGCGGCTCAGCCGCCTGTACAACCCGCTGGCCGTTCGACAATTGATTCTTCAAAGCCATTACCGAAGCCCGATTGATTTTTCCGATGCCGCCCTGACCGCCGCTCAAAGCGGCTATGACCGGATTACCGAAGCAGTTCTGGCGGTGCGCAAAGCAATGAATACTGCGCTCACGGGGCAAGCAGATGCCGATGTTGTCAAGCAGCTTGACACGATGCGTCAAAAATTTGAAACGGCGATGAATGATGACCTCAATACCGCGGTGGCGCTGTCGGTGATATTTGAGATGCTCAAGTTAGCAAATCAGGTTGTTTCCGGAAAAACTACACAGGCCACGCTCAATGCCGTCAACGACCAGTTTATAAAACTGGGCGGTGAGGTACTGGGCATTGTCAAAGACGAATACGCGATTGCCGGCGGAGGCGACGAGCAACTGCTGGAACATCTCATCGGACTGATGATTGAGCAGCGTCAAACCGCCCGAAAGAAAAAGGACTTCGCCGCATCGGACAGAATCCGCAACAAACTGACCGAATTCGGCATTGTTCTGGAAGATTCGCCGGCGGGAACCACCTGGAGACGGCAATGAAAATTCTCGGGATTGATCCGGGATTGCAGGTGTGCGGGTACGCGGTCATTGAGGCCAAACGACTGGATACCAAACTGATTGAGGCCGGGGTGTTTCGCACGGACGGCAAGGCCGAATTGGAAGAACGGCTCAACCAGATTGCCGACGATATCGGGCAGATTTTGAAGACTCATCAGCCGCAGGCCGTGGCGGTCGAGCAGTTGTACGCTCATTACAAGCATCCGCGGACGGCGATTCTGATGGGACACGCACGCGGCGTGATATTGCAAAAGGCAGCCGAATCCGGCGCCGCCGTTAAAAGTTTTTCGGCCACGCGGATTAAAAAATCGCTGACGGGAAACGGCCATGCCGGCAAAAGCCAAATGCAGCGGGCGATTCAGACGGTCTTGGCGCTGCCCAATGTGCCGGAACCGCCCGACGTGGCCGACGCTATCGCCATCGCCCTGTGCTGTGCGGCAGAAAAAAATAATCTTGTAAATCCTGTTAATCCTGTCTAAAAGGCTGGTTATGATAGCGCAGATTGAGGGTAAACTGGTTGGATTGGACGAAGACAGTGCCCTGGTGCAGGCCGGGCCGGTCTGTTACGAACTGATGCTGCCCGGCTATGCGGTGATGCAGCTTAGCGGCCGCATCGGCCAGCCGGTTACGCTCTGCACATTCGAATATTACGAAGGTACACTGGGCGGCGGCAATCTGATCCCGCGGATAGTGGGCTTTTTAAGCCGTTCCGAACGCGACTTTTTTGATACCTATACCAGCGTCAAGGGCATGGGCATCAAGAAGGGACTCAAATCCTTGGCCCTGCCCATCGACCGCATCGCCACGGCCATTGAGACCGGTGATGAAAAACTCTTGGCCACGCTGCCGGGCATCGGCAAAAAAATGTCCCAGATGATTGTGGCCGAACTGAAGGGCAAGCTGACGACCTACGCCCTCGAGACGGCACACGTCCGAAGCCGGTCGGCTTTTTCGGCCTATCAGACCGAGGCCCTGGAAATCCTGATTGCCTGGGGCGAAAAACGCGCCGAGGCGATGGAACTGATTGAGTTAACCTGTCAAAAACACCCGGAGGTAAAGACCGCCGAAGAACTGGTGCCGCTGGTCTATCGTGTCAAGCAGGGCGTCGAAGCCTAACAAATGTAAAATGTAAAATGAATAATGTAAAATGGTGGACGGGCAAAGCCCGGACTTATTTAATTTGTGATAATTCGTGTTAATTCGTGGCTAAAAAATGGCGATTGATCGAGTACTCAGTTCTGATTCAAGTGGACAGCAGGAGGAGCAGTTTAATACGGCTCTTCGCCCGCAGCGATTGAGTGAATGCATCGGCCAGCAGAATGTCAAGGACAAGCTGTCCATTGCGATTGCGGCCGCGCGTCAGCGCAGCGAACCGCTGGAGCATATCCTCTTTTACGGCCCGCCGGGATTGGGCAAGACCACGCTGGCCCATGTCATCGCCAACGAGATGGGCGCCAATATCCGCGTTACCTCCGGCCCTGCCATCACCAAGCAGGGCGACCTGATGGGGCTTTTATCCAACATCAATACCGGCGATGTCCTGTTTATTGATGAGGTGCATCGGCTCAGCGCCCCCGTCGAGGAGTTTATCTATCCGGCGATGGAGGATTTCAAGGTCGATTTTACCGTGGACAGCGGGATGCACGCCAAGACGATCAATTTTCCGCTCAAGCGATTTACGCTTATCGGGGCCACGACCCGCGCGGGTCTTTTGAGCGCCCCCTTGCGCGGCCGTTTCGGGATGATGCATCATCTGGAGTTTTACAATGTCGATGAACTGACCCAAATCCTGAAACGCTCAGCCGGCCTGCTCGAATTGAAAAGCGCCGACGGCACACTGGAACTGATTGCCTCCCGCAGCCGAGGTACGCCGCGCATCGCCAATCGCCTGCTGAGGCGGGTGCGCGACTACGCCCAGGTCAAAGGCAGCGGCAAACTGACGACGGACATTGTCGAAAACTCCCTCAAAATGGAGCAAATCGACCCCCTCGGTCTGGACGAATTGGACCGAAGCTTCATGCGGGCACTGGTCAAGGTCTATGACGGCGGCCCGGCAGGCATCGAGGCGCTGGCCGCTACCTTGGGCGAGGAACGCGATACACTGGAAGATGTGGTCGAACCGTACCTCCTGCAAATCGGCTTTGTCCGCCGCACCAAACGCGGCCGTGAAATCACCCCCGCCGCCTGCAAACACCTTGGTCTTAAACCAAGTGGCAAGCAAAAAGACCTTCCTGGCGACACTACGCTGTTCGAGGAAGAATAGTTGGATTGAAAGGACAACAATGAATACAAAGATTCGTATAATGCCGTGTCTGGATATGCAGAACGGCCGTGTGGTCAAGGGCGTGCATTTTGTGAATATCAAGGACGCCGGGGACCCGGTCGAGTGTGCCAGGGCCTACTGTGCGGCTGGGGCCGATGAATTGGCCATGCTGGATATTACCGCCACGGTTGAAAACCGTCCCACGATGCTGGAGGTTGTCCGCCGCGTTGCGGCTGTAACGACCGTGCCATTTACCGTTGGCGGCGGCATCGCCGATGTCAAGAGCGCAGAAGCGGTCTTGAAGGCCGGTGCTGATAAAATCTCTACCAGCAGCGCCGCCTTTCGCAAGCCAGCTGTTATTGCCGAGATGGTTAAAGAGTTCGGCCCCGAACGGGTTACGGTTGCCATCGATGTGGACCAGAATCCCAAACTGCCCTCCGGCTATGAGGTCTATATTGACGGCGGACGCACCGCCACCGGCAAGGATGCCGTCGAATGGGCCAAACAGGTTGACGCCTACGGTGTTCCGGTGATTCTGCCGACCAGCAAGGCCGGCGACGGCGCCAAAACCGGCTATGATTTGCCTGTCATCCGCGCTATCAAGCAGGCCGTCCGTGCGGAGGTTGTCGCCTCCGGCGGGGCGGGCAAACTCGAACACTTTTACGAGGTCGTCCAGGCAGGGGCAACCATCTTGCTGGCCGCCTCGGTCTTTCACTTTAATCTGATCTCCATCAAGGATCTGAAAACGTATCTCCGCCAAAAAGGAGCCGATGTGGCAGGGAAGTAAGACAACCCCGTCCGCAGGGCTTGCATAAAGTGCTTTGCCATCCGCGGTGATTTGCGGAGCGGGAAGCGGTCGGCTTTAAGAATGGTTATCTTTGGTTAAGGGGTGTGTAATGTTTAGTCGGATAATCAGCAGAGGACGTTTCTTTTTCATCGCGGTGATGATGCTGGTTATTGTTTTGCTGATCGGCTGCTCCGGTGATCCGTTTTCCCGGCGTTCATCCGGATTGAGAGTGATGACCTACAATATTCATCACGGCGCAGGGACTGACGGCAAGCATGATCTGGCCCGGATTGCGGGCGTGATTGCCGCGGCCGAGTGCGATGTGATTGGTCTTCAGGAAGTGGATAACAATTTTGGCGCCAGAAGCGGCTTTGTAGATCAGGCCAAATGGCTCGCTGAAAAACTTGATATGCACCATGTATTTGCTCCGGCCATTAGCAGTAAAACCGATGCCGGGCTTCAACTCTACGGCAATGCCATTTTGAGCCGGTATCCCATTGTTAGGAGTACTCTCCACAAACTCTCCGCCCCGGCAGGTGTCGAGCCAAGGGTCTGTCTTGAGGCAATAATACAAATCGGGGGCCTGGACTATACTTTCATGGTGACCCACCTTGACCACAAAAGCAATACGGTGAGGATCCAGCAGACGGCCGACATTCTTAAGGCCATCCCGCATCCGTTGGAAAGAACGGTTCTCATGGGGGACTTCAATTGCCAACCGCCCGACTCTGCCCGGGATTCCAAGACCGCCGAGCCGATAACTCGGGTACTTGAAAAGTTTGAGGATAGCTTTGTATTATCGAAAACATCGTATTCGGAGTCATTTGAGGGTGAAGGGCGCATCGATTATATTTTTGTATCGCCGGATCTTGCCGACAATGTTTTATCGAATGCGGTCAATCACACCGAGGCAACAGCCGTCGCCAGTGACCATTTGCCGGTGGTTATGGAAATCAGAGAATAATTTGTGGCGTTTCACTGAAATACTTTGCCATCCGGGGTGGTTTCCCGAGCAGTTCGGTGAAATGGTAAATCAGTAACCGCTCGATTTCCGTGAGGTTTTTTGTCCCGGCTTTGGGAAGCCGGGCCGGGTTTTTCAGCACATCGATCATCGCAAAATCAACAGCCCGTTTTTCCACGAACGCCGCTTCACAGGCCGAACACAGCAGACCATTTTGACTGCTGGAAAAATAGATTGCAGGGCGGGCTATGCCCGCGCGGTTTTTATGGATTGAGATCGAGCAGTTTGTACACGCGTCCAGCATTGGACCGATGCCGGTTTCCTCCAGAAGGCGGAGTTGATATAGAATCAGCCATGCTAAAATCTGATCCTCCTGCCGGGCTTCCTGGATGGTTTCGAGGAAAATGAGGAACTTATCGAACAAGGGGGGGTGCGGGTCGTGTTCTTCAAGAAAATGCTCTGTCAGTTCCGCCGCGAACAGGGCGGCATTGAGCATATCCAGATTCTGTGAAAGCCCCCGAAAGTGCGGCTGCTGATTAAACTCTGTCAGCGCGGCCAGCCCGCCGGACTCCTTGGCGATAAAGACAACCTCTCCGCGCGAAAAAATCTCAATCGGCCCGTCAAAGGTGTTTTTAGCCCGCCGCGAACCCTTGGCTATCGCGGCAACCTTGCCGTGCTCGCGGGTCAGGAGCGTTACGACCTGCGAGGTCTCCGAAAAATTGACCGCACGCAGACAAATGACTTGATCTTTGGCTTGCATGGTTATTGTTGCTTGGTGGGATTTTTCTTAATCCGCTTCAGCGACCGGTTGTCTCTGTGATACACAATGCCGTACCCGTGCCGCTGTAAAATGGAATCTTCCATTTCGTGCATCGCGCGGGCCTGCGCGAGGTCGGCGTCGTCAAAGCCCAGGTTGTGCAGCAGGCCGTGGGTAATATACAGGGCCAACTCCGCCTCGTTGCTGTGGCCCCGCCGGGCGGCCTGGCGGCCGGCCATCTGCACATTGGCCGCAAGCTCAAATATCCGTTCCGGTTCAAACTCGTCGGAAAGGTCAAAACTGATGACATCGGTGGTGCGGTCCTGCCCCAGAAACGCGCGATGCACATCGATTATTCCTGCATCATCGACGATACGGATATCCACCGTTGCCGAGCAGACTTTGAACTGTGCGCAAATGCCGCGCACCAGCGCCTCAAGCCGGGACTCCTCAATGTCTGCCGCCGGGACTTGAAAATCAAAGCGAATCCGCAAGGTCTGGGGGGAGGCCTTCTTCTTACGCATGAGCATCGCCGCATTCCTCCGGTTCGGGGCCAAACACGGCCGTGTCGGCGGTCCGGGCGGCGCCATTGCCGTTGGATTTGAATTTTTCCCCGGGTTTCGGATAGGCGATGCGCCCGTGGTGATGGGCCGCCAGCGATTTGGACAAACTGGTCTCAATCAAGCTCAATTCCCGCAGCGTCAGGTCACACTCGTCAAATTGCCCGTCCTGCAGCCGTTTCATCGCAATCGTGTGCACGAGTGTTTCCACCTTGGCCGGCGTGTGATCCGGCAGCGAGCGGGAAGCGCTTTCGGCCGCGTCGGCCAGCATCACAATCGCCGCTTCCTTGGAGCGGGGCTTGGGGCCGGGATAGCGGAATTCGGATTCGGTAACCAGGCCTTGTTTGTCGTCCTTCCGTTTTTTGGCTTCGTGGTAGAAATATTCCATCAGGGTGGTGCCGTGGTGGGTTTCGATAAACTCCCGCAGCACTGACGGCAGCCCGAACTCTTTGGCGATTTCGATGCCGTCTTTGACGTGCCCGGCAATGATAAGCTGGCTCATCGCCGGCGAAAGCTGTTCATGCCGGCTGATGGAGCCCATCTGGTTTTCCACAAAATACGCGGGCTTGTGAATCTTGCCGATGTCGTGATAGTAGGCGCCGACCCGGCACAGCAGGCCGTTGACCCGGATGGATTCGGCGGCCGCTTCGGCCATCGAGCCGATCAGCAAACTGTGGCTGAAGGTGCCCGGCGCATCCATCGCCAATTTTCGCAGCAGGGGCTGGTTTGCGTCGCTGTAGTCCATCAGCGTCATGCTGGTGGCAATCCCGAACGCCTGTTCGATGATCGGCAGGAAGGCCTGGATAAAAATCCCCACCACAAAGGCCGCCGCCGAGGCGACGCCGGCGTGAAGAATATAGACATTCGCCTCCTTGTTCTGAATAATCCCAAGGGCCGCCGCTGTCAGAAAAACCGTAATCGTCGCCAGCAGCGACACTTCAATCAGTTTTTTTCGGGTGCGAATTTCCCGCAGGGAAAAACAGCAGCTCAGTGCTCCGGCCGCCATCACCAGCAGCAGTTCCGCAGAGGCAATCTGGTCCACCGCAAACACGGCCAGCATGATGTAAAACATGATCATTCCCACAGCAAACCGCTGATCATAAGCAATCGTCAGGATAATCGCTCCGCCCACCGCGGCTCCCACGGCCATGGGTTTCCATTGAGCGTTCATGGAAAATACCCGCGTGATTGTCAGCAGCAGCCAGAATAACGCCGCCAGTGCGGTCAGGCGGGTCGTCTTGCTCAGGAGGCGGGGCTGGTAGTGGTATAGATACAACGACATGCCGATACCGATGGCCGTTACGATGACCAGCAGCGAGACCACTTGCGGCCACGGCTTCAATGTTGTCAATCCATTCAGATACAGAGTGTCTTTCTGCAGTTCCAGCCCCAGCGTCAGAGTAACCGCTCCAATGAACAGCGCCAGAACGCCGGCGGCTCGCGGATAGGGGCTGTTAATCACCGCGGCCAGGCGGGAAAACCGTTCCGTCGCCAGATTGTTGCGGACCTGCTGCCGGCGGGAGCTGATTTTCTTCTTCAGCAGCGGACTCATCGGTGGCCGGTCTCCTTTTGTTTCTTCTCGTCGTAGGCCTGCACGATTTGATGCACCAGCCGATGCCGGACAATATCGCATTTTTCCAGCGTGACAAAGCCGATGCTCGGAATATGCCTGAGCGTTTCGACCGCTTCTACCATCCCGCTTTTTTCGCCCGGCGCCAGGTCTGTCTGGGTAATATCGCCGGTTATGATCATTTTTGACCCGCGTCCCAGCCGCGTTAGAAACATCAGCATCTGCGAGCGGGAAGTGTTCTGCGCCTCATCGCAGATTACGACCGCCTCATTGAGGGTGCGTCCACGCATAAAGGCCAGCGGGATAACCTCGATGATGTCCATTTCCATGAATTTCTGCATCTGGCCGAAATCCATCATGTCTTCCAGGCTGTCAAACAGGGGCCTCAGATAAGGGTTGACCTTGGCCTGCAGGTCGCCGGGCAGAAAGCCCAGCCGCTCGCCCGCTTCAACCGCCGGGCGGGCCAGAACGATTTTGCGGATGTGTTTGCGTTTGAGCATGGAAACAGCCATTGCCACAGCCAGATAGGTCTTGCCGGTTCCTGCCGGTCCGATGCAGAAGGTCAGATCGTTCCTGGACATTGTCTGAAGATAGACCAGTTGCCCCTTGGTGAACGGCTCAATAATGCCTTTGTGGGAATAGACCTCAATAACGTCGGAGTTTTCTCGGTCAACCTGATGAACGGTCTGGCTGAGCAGTTCATCGACATCGCCGGGACTCAGCCGTCCCCGCTGGATGAGTCGCCGCTGCATCCGGTCAATCAAGTCGGCTGTCGTTTGAACCGCCGATGCTTCGCCGCAAACCAGCACCGTGCCGTCCCGCGCAGATATCTTGACCCCCAGGGTATCGCGCAATCGGCGCAGATGCAGGTCGGCCTGACCGAACAGCTCCAGCCGTTGTGCATCCGATTCCAGTTGTATCTTTACTTCCAACTCGCGTTCCTGTTACCTGAACAACAAAATAAACAGCGAAAAGGCCGCCGGGGCTGTCGCCAGCGGAGAATCAATCACATCCAATATCCCGCCGAAGCCGGGAATGCTTGAGGACGAATCCTTCGAAGCCGCATCCCGCTTGATCATCGACTCGACCAGATCGCCCATCTGCCCCAGCACCCCGAAAAGGGCCCCGAATCCAACGGCCCGCAAAACAGGCATTATATCACAATAATACGAAAACCCCAAGGATACTCCCGCTCCGAACAGGACCGCGCCGCACAGCCCCTCCCATGTTTTGCCGGGGCTTATTTTCGGCGCCATTTTATGTTTTCCGAACAACCGGCCAATCGTGTAAGCCCCGATGTCAGAAGCTTTTATGGTAAAAATAAAGAACAGTAAAACCACCGGTCCCCACAGGATGCGAATACCCAGAATAAACAGGCATAAAAAGCCCAGGTAGATGATCGAAAAAAAACTGGCCGAAACATTCCGAATAGTGCCTTCTGTTCCGAACGTCAGGGCTTGTACCACAAATAAGGCCAGAAACGAGAATGCCGGCACCAGAAGCAAATAGATTACGTGAAACCGGTAATTATCGATGAACGGCGCCCAAAAAAGGGCGGTTGCCAACAATATCGACGCCGGAATCGTAATGCTCTTAAAAAGGTGTGCCCCCGTTTGCTTAATCAGATGA
This sequence comes from Planctomycetales bacterium, assembly GCA_022615575.1. Classification (GTDB taxonomy): domain Bacteria; phylum Planctomycetota; class Phycisphaerae; order Sedimentisphaerales; family Anaerohalosphaeraceae; genus 4572-13. The sequence continues at coordinate 2,213 of JAKEGM010000130.1, read as the reverse complement.
CCCAGCTCGAATTGTGCCGGCACGGCCAGCAGGGCGATCAGCAGGGTAAAAAGGGTTGCTTGAACCGGCTTATCCGGCATTTCTTTGGTCAGCGATCCGTCTATATACCCGTCCAGCAGAATAAGACCTGTCAAAACAACAACCATCAGTGTTCCAAAAAGTAGACGGTATTTCAGCATAGGATTTTCAGGATTAAAGGGAATTTTTCGGTTTCACATCGCCGAATCGGCGCTGCCGTCCGGCATAGGCCAGTATGGCCTTATCCAATTCAGCCGGCGTAAAGTCCGGCCAATAGGCATTGGTGACATAAAACTCCGCGTACGAAACCTGCCAGAGGAGGTAATTGCTGATGCGCATCTCGCCGCTGGTTCGCACAATCAAATCCGGGTCGCGCCAGCCGGCCGTATAAAGGTGGCTGCTGATGTCCTGTTCGTCGATGGCCTGCGGGTCAATCTGACCGTCTTTGGCTTGTTGAGCTAGGGCACGGACGGCATCAACAATTTCCGTGCGGGAACCATAGTTTAAGGCCAGGCCGAGGGTCATGCCCGTATTGACGCCGGTGATAGCGATGGTTTCATCGAGGGCATCCAGCACGGTCTGCGGCAGGGGATTCCGGCGGCCCAGGTGAGCCAGACGCACGTTGTTTTCCATTAAGCTGGGCCGAATGCCTTCCAGGTAAGCCGCGTACAGATACATCAGGAAATCGACCTCCTCTTTCGGGCGTTTCCAGTTCTGCATACTGAAAGAGTACAGCGTCAGGTATTCGACGCCGGTGTCCACGCAGTGCTGGGCAATCGTCTTAACGGTCTCGGCGCCCTGTTCATGGCCATGGAATCGCGGTAATCCGCGTTCAACGGCCCAGCGGCCGTTGCCGTCCATGATAATGGCGATATGGCCGGGGATGGCCTCGGGGCTGATGCCCAGCCGCCGACCGGCTTGACTGCGTTTTTCCTCAAACGAACAATGACTCTTCATGATTGATTTCTGAATATTGCCTGACTGCGTTTGGGACCCACCCCGACCATGGTGACGGGGATGCCCACAATGGCCTCGACGGTTCCAATATAATTCTTGACCGCCTTGGGCAGGGTCTCGTAGGTGCGGACATTCGACAGGTCATTGTCCCAGCCCTCCAGCGTTTGATACAAGCATTCGGCTGCCGCCAGTTCTTCGGCGCTGCCGGGGAAAAAGGTTGTTTCTTTGTCGCCGATCTTGTAGGCCCTGCACAGCTTGATTTCCTTCAGGCCGGCCAGTGTATCCAGGTGCATCATGGCGATCTCGCTGACGCCGCCGACTTTAGCCGTATAGCGTACAGCCACAGCGTCGAACCAGCCGCACCGGCGAGGCCGCCCCGTGGTTGTACCGTACTCGTGGCCTTTTTCCCGGATCCAGTCGCCTGTGGCGTTATCCTGTTCGGTCGGGAAAGGCCCGGCGCCGACACGAGTGGCATAGGCCTTGACGACGCCGATGAACCGATCTATGCGGCCGGCCGGCACGCCGCAGCCCGGTCCCAGTCCCAGGGCGCTGGCGTTGGAACTGGTCACGAACGGAAATGTCCCGTGATCCAGATCCAGCAGTGCCCCCTGAGCGCCTTCAAACAGGATATTTCTGTCGGCGTCCATTGCTTCGTGCAGGTACTGGGTTGTATTGCAGATAAAGGGCGCCAGAATCCGGCTGTGGGTGCAGCACTTGGCGTAAATCGCATCGAGGCCGATGGGGTCGGCGTTATAAAGGGCCGCGAACAGTTTATTTTTGTAATCGATGATTTTCTGCAGTTTTTCCCGCAGCGTATCTAGGTTTCGCAGATCGGCCATGCGAATCGCATAACTGCGTCCGACCTTGTCGGCATAGCAGGGGCCGATCCCGCGGGCGGTTGTGCCAATCTTGTTTTTGCCCAGCGCCGACTCGCGGAGCTGATCTTCCAGCTTGTGATAGTCCAGCACCACGTGCGCATTTTCACTGATAAACAGCCGACCCTCCAGGCCGATGCCTTTTTCCTTCAGCCCGTTGATTTCGTCAATCAGCGTTCCCGGATCGATCACGACGCCGTTGGCGATGACGCAAGCGGTCTTTTCCCGAACCGCCCCTGACGGCATCAGGTGCAGGGCGAATTTTGTGTCGCCGATGATCACCGTATGGCCGGCATTGGCCCCGCCGCCGTAACGCACCACGATATCCGCCTCCTGTGCCAGGATATCGACGACTTTGCCCTT
>JAKEGM010000129.1 GCA_022615575.1 Planctomycetales bacterium | reverse complement strand
TGAATCCGCCCCAGTATATGCGCCGTAACGACCAGCGATTTCTTGGTGGCCTTTTTTATTTTTTTGCCTAAAATCGCAAAAATCGCAATGACCGCCGGAGCCGAGGTCAGAAAAATCGTCGTCAATTGCCAGTTCATCGAGAACGCAACCGTCAGCGCCGCCGCCGCCGAAAACGGCTCACGAACGGCTTTACCCAGAAGGATTTTAATGCCTTTGCCGCACATCGCCACATCGCCAAGAATCCGGCTGGTGGTGTCGCTGGTGCCCCGGGCCGAGAAAAACCCCACCGACATATACATCACATGCCGGAAGACATCTTCACGCATATGCATATTCGCGATATTGACGATTTTTTCGCCCAGGTAATGCTGATAAAACCTCGCCAGACAGCGAAGGATCGTAATGATTGTGACCACGATCATCAGGACCACTATCGCCTGAAACTTGCTTTCGTCGGTTTCGTTACGGGGGACATGACTGACGACCCACTGGACCCAATCCGCATACACGGGTTTGGCCGGGGCCGGCTGTTCCAAGTCCTTTGTTGTCCCGTCAACCCGTTGAACGGTCATGCCCTGTACCTGACCGGGCTGACTGAGGGCCAAAAGTTCCTGCATCTTCCGGGCGGTTTGCGCGGAGGTCTCATTGCCCGTAACCTGCACAATCCGGTCATGAATTTTCAGTCCCGCCTGAGCTGCCCACCCCCCATCTTTGATATGCACAATCAGCAATTGCCGGCTTATGGCAGCATCGGATTCCAAATCCGACTTGTTCGGAAGGTAAAAATCCATACCATACCGTTTATCGCAAATTTTCCGGTCCACCCAGCCATGCAGGCCTTCTTCGCCCATCATCACCTTCAAGACCGGGATCATGGTCACCACACTGACCGAGAGCATACAAGCCATTACGATGCACCAGAAAAGCACCGCGACCACGCGCGGCCACTGGGGGACAACATAACTCCATATTCGCTTAAATGCGGTTAAATCCGTTGTTTTTTTCATATTTTCCTGTCAGTCATCAGCTTTCGGCGTCCAGCCGTGAGCTTTTTTAATTAACTCTTTTTATTCCGCTTGATCTGCATCCCTGGCAGCTGCTTTTGGTTACTGATTTCAAGAGGAAAAGCGTAACCGATGATCAGGCGACGGTCAAGGTAAAAAAAGCTATCCGCTATCAGCGGCCAGCTTCCAGAGGCGAGTTTTTTCTACCCCAGATTCACACGATGGACACCTATCTGCGGTTGGCGTACATACTCTCGTAATACTGCTGATATTGGCCGGAAACAACATGCTTGAGCCAGTCGGTATTGGCCAGGTACCAGTCAATCGTCCTATTGACGCCTTCTTCGAATGTTACCGTCGGCCTCCAATCCAGCTCCTTCATAATCTTGGCCGAATCAATCGCATACCGGCGGTCATGACCGGGCCGGTCTTTGACATGGTGAATCAGGGAGTGGGGTTTGCCCAAGCGATTCAGAATCAGACGGATGACTTCAAGATTGGTTTTCTCGTTGTTGCCGCCGATATTGTAAATTGTCCCGGCCGGGGCCTTGGTCAGCACTTTCCAGATGGCGGTGCAGTGGTCATAGACATACAACCAGTCCCGAACATACAGGCCGTCGCCATACACCGGAAGCGGCTTATTGTTCAGGGCGTTGTTTATCATCAGCGGAATCATCTTTTCTGGAAATTGGTACGGGCCGTAATTATTAGAGCATCGCGTGATATTATACGGAAGTCCCCAGCTGTGCCCGAAAGCCCGGACCAGCATATCGGCAGCCGCTTTGCTGGCTGAATACGGCGAATTGGGAGCCAGCGGCGTACTCTCTGTGAAAAATCCTTCCGGGCCCAGCGAGCCATACACCTCATCCGTGGATATCTGCACAAAACGCTCTATTTTTTTTTCGAGGGCAATCTTCAGCAGCGTCAGAGTGCCCTGGACGTTGGTTTGGATAAACACGCCGGGTTCCACCAGCGACCGATCCACATGGCTTTCGGCGGCAAAGTTAATGACGGCCCCGATTTTGTACTTATCCATCAAACCCGCCACCAGCGCTGCATCGCCAATATCGCCCCGGACAAAGACATGGTTGGGATTTGCGGTATAACCCTTCAGGTTTTCAATATTTCCGGCGTATGTCAGGACATCCAGGTTCACAACCGTTGTGTCCGGGTGCTCCTCCAGAACCATACGGACAAAATTCGCCCCGATAAAGCCCGCTCCGCCGGTTACCAGAATCGTTCTCATAACATCTCCAAATAATTTTCCAGCATATTCTGCCAGCCGGGGATTTTTCGACCCAGCAGATTTTCAATTTTATGACAGCAAAACCGGCTGTTCAGCGGCCGCTGCGCCGCCGTTTTAAATTCCGACGTCTTGCAGGCCTTGACCGGCACTTTGATTCCCATTCGTTCAAACAGAAACCGCGTCATCTCATACCGGCTGACATATCCGGAGGCCGCAAAGTGAAAAAGCCCCATCGGAAAAACCGCCTTCCCCAGACAATCGCATATCGCTTTGGCCGCTTCCGCCGTATGCGTCGGCGAACCCACCTGGTCGTCCACCACCTGAACACAATCCCTTGTTTTGGCGGCATCCAGAATTTTCGTAATAAAATTGACGCCGTTTCTGCCATACGTCCACTGAACACGAATAATGCAGCAGGTACAGCCGGACTCGAAAAGCAGCCGTTCCCCCAGCAGCTTGGACCGCCCGTAGACACCAAGCGGACTGGCCGCGTCGGTTTCGACATACGGTCCTTGTTTTTTGCCATCGAAAACAAAATCCGTACCGATATGCAGCACCGCAATTCCAGCCGCCCTGGCAATTTGCCCCAGCCGCCCTACCGCATAGGCGTTAATTTCATCCGCCAATTCCGGCTGGCTCTCGGCCTTTTCCACATTGGTATAGGCGGCGCAATTGACAATCACATCGCAATTGCCGGCGATCTCTTTGACCTGCTGCTGTTGGGTCATGTCAAACTCCGGAAGGTCGCAGACCTGCACCGCATAACCCCGCTGCGGGGCGATTTTCACGACGTCACTGCCGAGCATCCCTTTGCCGCCCAAAATAGCAACGCGAACGACTGCCATTTACGCCATTCCCCCATAGACAGGCAGCATTTCTTTCGGGATGTCTTTCAGACAAGGATAGCCCTGATCCTTGGAGGACAAAACCGGCGATTTCACCGGCCAGTCAATCGCAAGGTCCGGGTCGCTCCAGAGTATGCCGCCTTCCGTTTGCGGATTGTAAAAATCCGTACACTTGTAGAAAAACAAGGCCGTCTCGCTCAGTACACAAAAACCATGCGCAAAACCAGCCGGCACATAAAACTGGCGATGATTCTCACGGCTCAATAAACAACCGACGGACTTGCCGAAGGTCGGCGAACCGACACGGATATCCACCGCAACATCGAACACCTCGCCCTGCAACACCTGCACCAGTTTGCCCTGCCCGTGCGGATGCTGATAATGCAGGCCGCGAAGCACCCCCCTGCCTGACGAGGAAATATTATCCTGCACAAAATTCACATTTAATCCGGCTCCGGCGTACCGGTCATGATTCCAGGTCTCCATGAAGAATCCCCTGGCATCGCCGAAAATCTTCGGCTCAAAAATCAAGACATCCGCAATATCCGTCACCATCACGTTCATCCCTGCTGTCCCTTCACAAGCCGGATGAGGTAATCGCCGTAATGATTTTTTTTCAATGGTTCGGCCCTCGTTAATACCTGCTCGGCCGTAATCCAGCCGAAACGATAAGCAATCTCCTCCGGGCAGGAAATCATCAACCCCTGCCGCTGCTGAACGGTCTGGACAAAATTACACGCCTGCAGCATCGAATCGTGCGTTCCGGTGTCCAGCCAGGCGATGCCTCGCCCAATCAACTGCGCCTTGAGTTTGCCCATCTTCAGGTAGGCCTTGTTCACATCGGTAATCTCCAGTTCACCCCGCGCCGACGGCTTAATCTGTGCGGCAATCTCCGTAATCCGGGAATCGTAGAAATACAACCCGACCGCCGCATAATTGGATTTGGGCTGTTTGGGTTTTTCCTCGATACTAAGCACATGGCCCGCCGTGTCAAACTCGATAACGCCGTAGCGCTGGGGGTCACAGACATAATACCCAAAAATGGTCGCGCCGTCCTCCGCCGCCATCGCCTGCTGGAGGGACGACACCAGACCATGCCCATAGAAGATATTGTCCCCCAGTATCAGACAGGCAGGCGAACCGTTGAGGAAATTTTTGCCGATAATAAACGCCTGCGCCAGCCCTTCCGGACGCGGCTGCTGGGCGTATTCAAACGAAAGCCCCCACTGGGAACCGTCGCCGAGCAGGCTGCGGTATTGCGGCAGGTCGTGCGGCGTGGAAATCACCAGGATTTCACGAATTCCGGCCAACATTAAGACGCTCAGCGGGTAATAAACCATCGGCTTGTCATAGACGGGTAAAAGCTGCTTGCTGACTGCCTGTGTCGCCGGATACAGCCGCGTGCCGCTGCCGCCGGCTAAAATAATCCCTTTTCGAGCCATAAATACCCTTCCAACTGGTTGAAGTTTATGGGGAGATTATACCGACAACCCTCGCCGGCGTCAATGCAGGCCAACCGCAACTGTTTAGAATTGTTTCAGAAAACGCAGGTCGTTTTCAAACAGCAGGCGAATATCGGTAATGCCGTATTTTTTCATCGCCAGCCGCTCGATGCCGAAGCCAAAGGCCCAGCCGGTGTATTTTTCGCTGTCAATGCCGACGGCGTCAAAAACATTGGGGTCCACCATGCCGCAGCCGCCGATTTCCATCCAGTTCCGGCGGCCGGATTTATCCACCCAGAGGATATCCACCTCGCAGCTGGGTTCGGTAAACGGGAAGAAACTCGGACGGAACCGCCATTGGGTATCGGCGCCGAAGAAGGTGTGAATGAACTGGTTGATGCTGCTTTTGAGATCCACCATCGAAACGCCTTCATCGACCACCAGCGCTTCGAGCTGATGGAACATGAACATGTGCGTCGCATCCACCGTATCCGGACGATACACGCGCCCCGGAGCGACAACCCGAATCGGGGGCTTCTGCTTTTCCATCACGCGAATCTGAATCGTGGAGGTCTGACTGCGCAGCAGCATCGATTCATCGATATAGAAATTATCGCCGGGATCGCGCGCCGGATGTTCCGGCGGGATATTCAGCGCAATAAAGTTATGCCACTCGTCCTCGATCTCCGGCCCGTAGGCAATATCAAATCCCATCCGGCCGAAAATCTCCAGAAGGTCGGAAATCGTCTGCGTGATGATATGCGATTTGCCCTGCCGGACTTCAATGCCCGGCAGCGTTACATCGACGACGGGGGCGTTTTTCTCACGAACGGCCTCAAGCCGGCTTTTGGCGTCTTCAAACGCCTGGGTAATTTCATTCTTGATGCGGTTGGCTATCTGGCCGCCGTCTTTTTTCTGCTCCGCCGGCAGGTTGCCGATCATGCTGAGCATCCCGGTGACCAGTCCCTTGCGGCCCAGATACTTGACGCGATAGGCCTCCAGGGCATCCGCACCCCGAATGCCGTCCAATTCGGCCCTGGCCTGTTGGCCAATCTGTGTGAATTGCTCCAGTGTCATATCCGCATCAAATTCAGGCCGCCCGCCGGCAAGTCCGGCGTATTCGGCTCAAGCAATCGCTGCACGAACTTTTTCGACAATCTGATCAAACCCGGACGGATCGGCAATGGCAACCTCGCTGAGCATCTTGCGGTCTATCCCGATTCCGGCTTTTTTCAGCCCGCTGATGAACTGGCTGTACCGCATATCCCTGGCACGGCAGGCAGCGCTGAGCCGGATAATCCACAGGGCACGATACTGACGCTTCTTTTGACGGCGGCCGATGCGGGCATTGACCAGGGCATTCGTCCGAGCTTCTTTGGCAAGGCGGAGCTGCGAGTGGGTAGCCCCGCGGTAGCCCTTGACGGCCTTAAGGATTCTTTTCTTGGCCTGACGGGTGGCCGCACCCTTACTGACTCTTGGCATATACCAGCTTTCCTTTCTTTTGATAAATCCTAACGGCTGCTGCGGCAAGCTGATGGGGCCGGGAAGCAAGCCGGGGGATGATAACCCCTTACTTGTTCAGCAAAATACGTATTTTCTGAGCGCGGACGCCGGTGACGAGCGATTCACCGCCGATTTTGCGGCGGGACTTGGCACTTTTGCCGCTCATCAAATGGCTTCCGTTGCAGCGATTGCGCTTAACTTTACCGCTGCCGGTTACTTTCACACGCTTGGAAAGCCCTTTATGGGTCTTCTGTTTTGGCATATAAGTTTTTCCTGATACTAAAGTTACATAAAAATCGACGGATTTGCTGCATAAAGATGCAATAATTTAATGCCAACAAGGACTCTTGTCAACCGCCAAATCTCTTTTTCTGGAAAATATTTACCAGAACAGCCTTGCCAGACCAATAAACGACATCCCGCATCGCTTTCCAGGAATTGCCGCCGATTTCAAGGGCTATTTGGCCGCTTCCGGTTTTTTCGCTTCGTTTAGAATCTCGGCTTCGTGCAGGATTCCCTGAAACGAGCGACGATGCGGATCGCCAAGATCCCCTGCGATATTGAGCGGCAGTATTTCCGCAGCGCCCGGATCACCGGCTACCGGCTGAAAAACGTCGCTTGAATGACAGTCCATGGTGACGCTTTATACAGAGACACTCTCTCCACACCTTGCAAATTCAGCCGCTCCCCCGCTAATTCCGGTTCAGACCCACCT
>JAKEGM010000128.1 GCA_022615575.1 Planctomycetales bacterium | reverse complement strand
TCTCGATAGTGTTTGTCATAATCTGTACTTGAAAGCTAATAAACGGGTGAAAATGATAAACCGACCGCGGAATTATAGCATTTTGATGCAGAAAATGCCAGATGTGACAGTTGATTCATAACTTCTTATTTTTCAAGGACATAAATGTGTGTCACAAAGTGTCCTACGGACGCTTGACAACTACAGGCCAACCGGGTATCGGATCACACCCGTGAGGTCACAGGTTCGAATCCTGTATCGCCCAGTGTTGTAAGTTACGCTAAAATCGGAAGTTGCGATTACCTTTTTATGTAAAAGCGCAGCCGTAACCTTGTAAAAAATTATTGACAGTTTATTTGTTGAACATCGGCCCAAAGCACATCATCTTTGCCGTTATTGTCCGTCGTATTTTCACCAAGGTTCGGCTCAGCGCTTTCCCATATCCGAATACCCCATGTCCCATTGTCGCTGAATTCATTTCCAGAGACGGAGGGATTCGTCCCCTCACCCTTGATCGCCATCCCCGCCCATGGGTTATACTGGCATGTGTTTCGGTTAAGTGGGCAAAATGCTCTCTTTAGTATTAGTATGCCGGAGGGATAGTTGGCGTTGCAGATATTCCCCGTCACATTCATATCGGCCCCGGCGCCATTAGAAACTACAATGCCGTTATAGAAGTTGCCAAGACATCGGTTATTTGTAACAGCAACATGAGCAGCATCGCCGTATACCTCAATACCCGATTGATTATTCCCTTCAAAAAGACAATTTTCTGCCGCGCCGGCGGCGCCATCCGTAAATACGATGCCGTCTCCTCGATTTCTGTTGCCCCGACTGCCTTTCACGACAGCAGAAGCCATGCGACGAATTTGAATGCCGGTTCCGTTATTTTCGGAACAATCACTATTCTTTACTTCTGCCTGACTGCCCTTCTCAAAAACCTCAATTCCATTTTGTTTGTTATTGTTACAGACACAGTCCTCAACCGTGCCGGTTCCACTGCCGGAAAAGCCAATTCCGCTTACTTGATTCTTCAGACAGCGGTTGTTTTTTAACACGGCCGTTGCCTTATTATGGTAAACATCGATCCCGTTCTGTTGGTTGTCCTGGCAGAGATTATCCTGCAGTTTGGCCGAGGCGCCATCGTAAACACGAATTCCGGATTTGCCATTTCCTGAGCACGTGCTGGTTTTTATTTCCACATGGCTGCCTTTTCCTGCAACAGTAATTCCAGTTTCTTTGTTATTGCTGCAGAGACAGTCCGTAATCACTGCGGAGGTTACTTGCCTAAGCAGAATTATGCCACTTCCTTTATTATCTTTGCTCAAACACCCCCTGACGTTCAATTTTGCGCCGTCTTTGATGCAAATACCGCTAGCGCCGTTGTCCTCGGCGATACAGGACTCCAGGACCGCATCAGAAGAAAGTGAAAATGCCTCGTATCCGTTATGACGGCTATGCACGCGAACGCACTGCACAAATGCTCCCTTGTCGGCTGCATGGAACCCCACATTCTTATTGGACTCCAGCAGTGTGTCTTCAACGCGGACGTTTGCGCCCTTCTGCACAAGAATACCGCGGTCCGCATCTTCACGAACACGGCAATTCGTAACCGTCGCCGATGTCCCTGTTTCGGCTATGAAAACACCGATATGGTTGCGCTCAAACAAGCTGTTTGACACCGCAACCTTTCCCTGGCGATAAACACAGATGCCATTGCCCGTGTTATCCCTGAAACATGAATCGGCAATACTGACCTCCGTCTTCTCGTCCAGCACCAGCATCCCGTCCGACCTGCAGGATTCGATAAGGCATTGACGAAACCGGCCGACCGACTTTTGCGCGCATTCAACGCCTCTGCCGCGGGCATTGGAAATGCGGCAGCGAACGACTTCAAACGCCGAACCGTGAATCGTTAAGGCACAGTTCGTCTCTGTGGGTGCGGTTTGAAACTTGGCAATTGTCAGATCCGAAACATGAATATCGCGGCATTGCCGGATAAAGAGTGTCTGATAGGTATTCGGGTCGGTTAAATGCAGCACCGTGCTGTCCGCACTTTCCCCGACAAGCCGGATGCCGTTCTTTTGGCTCAGAACCACGGGATCGTCATAGCGGCCGGCCTTGACAAAAATGGTGTCGCCTTCTTTCGACGCATCGACCGCCGCCTGGATGGCGGCATACTCATCCGGCACCACCAATACCGGACCTTCGGCCCGCAGTTCGGACAGGGTACGGGCCTTTGAAAAGTCCACCGGCGGCAGTTCCTCAAACGCCGCGGGGATTATCTTTGCTGTTTTCGAAACGGAATCGTCCCCGGCATCCGCCGCCGAAGGCGCAGACGGCTCCGCGGCACTGTCCCGTTCGGATAAATCCTCGCCCGCCGCTTCCGGCAAAGCAGGGACAATCTGATAGGCACCGCTCAAATCCAGATCCCACGGATACTTGTTCCACGGGCTGGACGGCATCTCCGTCAGGCGGCAAAACGCCTCTTCCACTGCGTCACCGGTTGCCTGTGTGTCTTTAAGCGACCAGTATTGCCGCCCGATAAGATAGTTGCGTCCCATCTCCTCCCAGGACTTGAAATTCTGCTGGACATGCCGCGCGATGGGAATCATCAGTTCCCATGCGGTTTTTTCATCCAGCCAGCCGCAGATATAGCCGCTGCGGCACAAAAACATGTACCGTGTCGTTTCCCAGGCAAGGATGCCCTTTTCGCCGAGTTGTTCATAGTACTGATGGGCGATTCGCAATTCATTGCATTGTTCAGGGTAATCCTTATAGGGTTCAAGGAATGTCTCCAGTTCCTCTTTGCTCATCTGGCCGACAAAGTGCGCCTGACGGAGGAAGCTTTTATTATGGCCGCCTTGCTGTGTCAGGCCGTAAAGGCAGTCCAGCAGGTCCTCACGGGATTCGATGTCCCACCCTCCCGGTAAACTTTCTTTTAATTCGTTGGCCCGATGTACTTCGTTTTTCCAGGTTCCCAATGTATCAAAACCGTCACAATTTCGCTCCCACAATACTCCGGAACACCCCAAAATCCAGCCTTTTAGCTGTTCATCCGTTACGGTTGACGTATCAGGGTTTCCCTGGGGAGGCGAATAAAAATCTCCATAACCAAAAACAATCGCCTCCTCCATTGGCAAAAGATCCTTTAAGGTTACAACGCCATGGATCATTCCTCCCTCCTCCAGTTCGCTGGGGCCGGGTATCCAAAAATCATTCGGGTCTGCCGAAAACATCTTCTCCTGAAAAGCTTTACTTACACCCTGCAGTTGGTAAAAACCCCAGTCCTTGGAATACTCCTGTTGAATATCACAGTAAGGATCGAAGTTTTCAGATTGATGGTATTGATGAAATCCAAGACGTGCCTCATTGCATAAATAGCGGCTTTTTCCCGCGGCAAAGGGCAGCGTTGCAGCCGAATAACATCCTCGCACGGTACAGGTATCCAATTTGCGCTCAAGGATTACGCTGGCCATCTTCCGCGCCTCATAAACCCTGCCGCCCATGCTGTCAATAATAACTGTTTTGACAGCCGGTTGTATCCGGATCACATTGGCGAACTCCCTGGAAGCACCAAACGGCAGTCCTCCTGTAAAATGAATGACAGTGTCATCTGCAAGCAGCCGAATGGTAAAGCCCGGTATATTGTCTTTTAAGAAGGCAATTTTATAAGCATCTTTGTAAAGAGGCAGTCGATATATTGTTTGGCTCATCCGAACAAGCAAAGAAAACACGATGATGATGATTACAATGACAGGCCAGAACCGTTTGTTATATTTTCGAATATGACCTATGGCGGATCTCCATAGACCAACCGTTTGCCAGGGAGTTAGTATAATAAGAAAGGCAGCAAGCAGTAACATTGTGATTCGGCTGATGACAACTGGGTGATCATTGAAAATACCCCTGCCGGAGAGATAATATAGAATATTGAACATCATGTTGACCGAAATAAAATTGACCCAGAATGAAACTCCCAACCCAAGTCTGCCCTGCCAGTGTCTGCTGATGTAACCCATTATAACTCCGTTTGAAGAACTCTTGTTAATGCCTTTGTTTGGAATTATAGGATAAACAACATCAAAAAAAAAAACAAAAAAAAAACAAAAAAAAACAATTATCATTGTTGTACTTGTCAAGCGTGCGTAGGACAGTCGAAAAAACGGTAAATTGCCGACTATTGCAGAACGGGAATACTGGAAACCGACCGCGGAATTATAACGTTTTCAGGCAGACAATGCCAGTCGCAGCCGTTGATTCATAAGTGCTTATTTTCAAAAGAGATGAATGTGCGTTCCGAAGTGTCCTGCGAACGCTTGCCAAGTACGCCGGCTGCTATCTCTTCCGGGCGGGCGAGACGGTGTTCGGGCAGTTTTTTTCGCACCATGTCCACAAAAGTGTGCACCCCGATCGCCTCCGGCGCGTGGGCGTCCGAGCCATAGACCAGCGGAACCCCCGCATCCAGTGCGATTCGATAAATCCGATGCCACTGCTCCTGCCAGAAGGGGGACAGTCGATAACCGGTCAGTTCATTCAGTTCCCATGCGATTTTGTTTTTTGCCGACAGCGCCGCGGCCTTCTCAAACACGCCCAGCGCAGCGTCAAAGTACACATCCAAATCCACCGCCGAAGCCAGCAGTCGTCCCGGATGCGCCAAGACATCCACCTTCGGATTGCTCACAATCCCCAATAGCGACGCCTGCCAATAGTCCATAAACACCGTGGGGGCCAGCGGATTTTCGTGCGGGGCTTTGGGGTAGTTGCCCGCCGTCGGCACATAATGAAACCCCGCAGTCACAATATCCAGCCCGTCCAGGGAATCCGTCACCAGCCGCCCGTCGGTGTAATCGGCATCGACATCGACCTCCACCCCGACATAGACCTTCAGTTTGGGACTGGCCGCCGCCAGGTCCGCTTTGATTTTTTCGATGACGGCTCTGCCTTCGGGTTCATAAACATGATCGGTAATCGCAATAGCCGACAGTCCCAGTTCCTCCGCACGCCGGCAAATCGCCTTGACAGTCATCCCCGGTGCATGCCCGCAGTACTCTGTGTGAATATGTAAATCGTAATCCAGCATAATTTTATGTTAAATGTCAAAGGTTGAATATTGAAATACGGACCCTGTCCGTTTCATTGAACAGTTGGTAGTTTTGTTTTTATCGCCATTACCCATGCGAGTACGAATCCGACCGGGACGCAAAAAAGGATCGGCCCCGTGCCGAAGCGATGAGCGAACGGCCCCAGCAGCATCGGCAGCACGCAAGACACCAGCCAAATACCCCCGACAATCAATCCCATCCGGCGGCCCAGATTAGGCCCCTTGCTGTGCCGGGCGGCACTGATCATCAGCGGATATGCCCCGAAACAGAAAAAACCGCCCGCAAACAGCAGCACTGTCGCCCAGGTGTGCTGCATCAACAGCAGGTACGCCGCGATAAACGGGATTCCGATAGCCAGCATCCATTCAATCAGTTTCATTTCCCCCCATCGGGATGCCCACCGAGCTACGGCAATCCCGCCAATACCGCCGGCCAAACTGAACAACGACACGGCCAGTCCTCCGGCCGTCAGGTCAACCCCGACCCTGCTGAGGTGCTGGGGTACGATCCATGTCAGCGTCTGACTTGAACAGGCCGACAGGGTCGCAATGGTCATAATCAGCCAAAACGGAACGGATTCTTCGTGCCGACTCTCCATCTGGCGGGCCGGTTCATCGCGCTCAACCGCCAGGCGAATGCCCAGTGCCAGCAGTATAATCAGCACAACGATGGAGACGGCACAAAACGGGATTAGACAGGCAAAGCCCCACCACCGGAACAAATAGGGGCTGCCCCATCCGCCGGCGGCAAATCCGATGACCCCGCCGGCCATAAAGACGGAGGAACTTATCGCCGAGGGAATACGGTCCAGTTGATGAATGGCTTTCAGAAACTCCGGGTGCGTCATGCCCACCGCCGACCCGCACACCACCGAAATCAGCGACAGCCATATCAGCGGCGCCGTTTCTGCCGAAACCAGCCCAAACAGAAGAATTGAACAGACCAGAATCATTCCCGCGTACAAAAACAACGGGCGTTCCTGTTCGGCACGCAGATGCCCGATGAACACCTGGATACCGTTGGCTGAAACCAGAAAGACCGTCAGCAGGATCCCTCCGGCCGCAACGGTCAAATGAAACGAATGCTGAAGCGCCGGCAGGATGGTGTGCATCAGGCCCGGGTAGCTGTCCACCATGAAATGCGCCGCCGCCACGGCGAGCAGCTGAACCCACTGCCTTCGATACGGAACAGATGCGTCGTCCATCATCAGATGTCCATCCGAAGCAGAAACTCGGTGCCGTTCCTGAAAACGCTGCATGGATAATCGAACAGGCCGCTCATCTGGGCGGAGGCAATGGTGTCGTCCGGTGCGCCCTGGGCGAGGACTTTTCCGTTTTTGAGCAGCAGCACATTCTGAATCCACGGGTCAATCTCTTCGATATGGTGTGTGACCAGAATGATTGTCGGCGAAATGTCGGACCGTACCAGCGACCACAGGTCTTTGAGAAACCGCTGGCGCGCCCCCGGGTCCAGCCCGATACACGGCTCGTCCAGAATCAGCAATTTCGGCTCACAGACCAGCGCCCGGGCAATCAGCACCTTCTGCATCTCGCCCTGCGACAGGGTGCCGTAATCCTGTTCGGCGATGGATTCGGCCTGAAGCTGTTTCAGGGCGGCCAGCGACCGGGCATGTTCGTTGTCGCTGATCTTCCGATACAGCCCGATCGAGGCATCCAGCCCGGAGGCTACCACTTCGACCGCCTGGTCCTGCATGGGCAGCCGCTGATTCATGGCGCTGCTGACCCAGCCGATGAGCTTTCGCAGCCGGCCGATATCGCAGATGCCGAACCGCTCGCCCAGCACGCGCACCGTGCCGAACGTGGGCCACTCGTAGCCGGTCAGGATTTTCAACAGCGTCGTCTTGCCGGAGCCGTTGCCTCCCAGGAGCGCCCAGTGCTGGCCGCGCTGGATTTTCCACGAGATATCCGACAGAATCGTCCGCTTTTTGCGGCAAAAACAAACATCTTCCAGTTCAACCACCGGCTGTGTCATGTCTTACTCCGCCGGCTTGAATTTTTTGCCGGTTAATTTCTCATACGCCTCGATGTATTTGGCGCTGGTTTTTTGGATGATGTCATCGGGCAAAATCACACCAGGACCGGATTTGTTGAAGTTGATGTCCTCAAGGTAGTTCCGCACAAACTGCTTGTCGAAACTCTCCTGATCGCGTCCCGGCTGGTATTTATCCGCCGGCCAGAACCGCGATGAATCCGGCGTCAGCACCTCGTCAATCAGGATAATCCGCCCGTCGATTTCGCCCCATTCGAATTTCGTATCGGCCAGCAGGATGCCTCTCGAGGCGGCGTAGTCGCTGGCTTTCTTGAAAACCTCAATGCTCTTGTCCCGGATAAACGCGGCGGTTTTTTTGCCGAGCAGCTTCACGCAGGTGTCAAAGTCGATATTTTCGTCGTGAGCGCCCAGTTCGGCCTTGGTGGAGGGGGTAAAGATCACCGCCGGCAGTTTGTCGCACTGGTTGAGACCCTTGGGCAGCGTGATGCCGCAGATGGTGCCCAGTTTCTGGTATTCCTTCCAGCCGGAGCCGGTAATATAGCCGCGAACGATGCACTCCACCGGCAGCACCTTGGTCTTTTTGACCAGCATGCTTCGGCCAGCCAGTTGTTCCGGATAGTTGCAAAATGGCGGCGGGAAATCCTTCACCGCGTCACTGATGAGGTGGTTTTCGACCTCGCCGGTCAGGAATTCAAACCAGAATTTGGAAATCTGCGTCAGCACCTGCCCCTTGTACGGGATGCCCGACTTCATAATCACGTCAAACGCGCTGAGCCGATCGGAGGCCGCAATCAGCAGTTTATCGCCCAAATCATAAATATCCCGCACCTTGCCGTGCCGACCTTTGATTCCCTTAATATCCGTCTGCAATACTACATTGGCCATCGTCTAACTCCATTTATGGTTACTGATAACTGATAATTGCCCATAATATAAGGAAAATCCCCCAAAATGAAAGCCCCAATTCGTAAGAATCAAATTCAAGCCGCACCGAAGGCGCATGCCTTCCCGACGCAGTCGGAAGGCATGGTTTTGCCGGTCTCAGCGGGACAAGGGGGATTTTTTGAGGATTTGAAGCAGGTTGATGTGGTCGTCGGTCCAGAGCAGGACATCTTTTCGCCGATGGACGGACGGCGTTGTGTTTTGAAGGATAGCCTCCGTCTTGAGAAAATGGTCGTCTCGGGCCAGCAGTATCCAGTCCGACGCCAGTACCCCGGCGTCCGGGTTCTCATACCCCTCGATCCAGGCGGTGTGCAGCCCGAAGTGGTCGGCCAGTTTCCAGATGACGGAGTGAATGTCCAGGTGCATCGTGGAGACATGAAATGCCAGTACGCCGTCGGGGGCCAGATGCGCGAGGTAAATCTCCATCGCCTCGGCGGTCAGCAGGTGCACCGGCACCGCGTCGCTGCTGAAGGCATCCACCGCCAGCACATCGTAGGCCTGCGGGGACTCATACTCCATCGACAGCCGCGCATCGCCCAGAACAATCTCCATCGCCGACGGGCTGTCCTCCAGGTAGGTAAAATAGTTGCGTGCCATCTGCTCGACCTCGGGGTTGATCTCATAAAACCGGATGGTGTCCGTGGGGTGTCCATAAATGGCAATCGTGCCAACCCCCAGCCCGACGATGCCGATGCGCCGGTTATCCTGTTTGGGCAGATTCCGCAGGGTCAGGCCGATGCCGCTGTCGGGGCTGTAGTAGGCGGTTGGGAGGTCTTTTTTTTCGGGCGACTGAAATTGAAGCCCGTGAAAGGTTGTTCCGTGCTGCATCAGCAGCTTGTGATGGCGGGGGTCATTCCACGCTTCTTCCCAGATGCCCAGCACGCCGAAAAAGTTGCGGACATTAGCCACCGACCGCTGGTTATCGATGGTGCGGCGGCCCATGAAGAAAATCCCGCCGATTCCCGCCGCCAGCAAGGCCGCAATCCAATAGGGGCGGCGCGACGCGGCCGACGTGTTCCGCTTCGAAAGGTTTCCCTGCCCGTCTGTCAGCAGCAAAAAGCACGCACAGGCCAGCAGTCCCAGATACAGTTCGATATAGACGTTAAAAATCAGCGGGCAGACCACCGCGACAAAAAATCCCCCCAGCGCACCGCCGGCGGCGATTATCAGGTAATAGCCGGTCAGCCCGCTGGATGCCGGGCGCAGGCGGTACAGCTCGCCATGGCAGACCATGCAGCAGCTGAACAGCATAAACACATAAAGGCCGATGAGTTGATAAGCCCCAAGGTCTTCTTCGTAAAGATGCACATACATGACGCCCACCATGCCGAGGATAAACAGCGGCATGAAAACGGACCGTTTGTACCAGCGCTGATGTTCAAAGCAGATAATAAAACTCAGTAAATACACAGTCAGCGGCAGCACCCACAAAAAGGGAATGGCCGCAATGTCCTGAGTAATTTTGTTGGTGACGGCCAGCAGTTCCACCGAGGCCGCTGCCGGCAGCGCCAGCCACAGCCAGCGGCGTCTTGCCGAACTGCTGGTACTGTCCGACCCGCTGTCAGGCGCGCTGTGTGCCCCGTTCAATGCCGCGGGAACGTGGGCCAGCAGAGCCGCGGTCGCGCACAGGCCGGCAAAAGCCGCAAACGCCCATGACCAGGCGTAAACGGTCTGTGCACGGGTAAAAAACGGTTCAAAAAAAAATGGAAAACTGGTCAGCGCCAGCAGCGAGCCGGTGTTGGACAGGGCGTAGAGCCGATAGGGGTTCCGCGATGGAAAGGCCCGGCTAAACCAGGCCTGGATCAGAGGCGAGGTGGCGGCCAGCAGCAGGTACGGCAGCCCCACGGTAACGGTGCAGATCAGCAGGATTTGGAGAATCGGGTTGCCGTTGGATGTCGGCTTGAAGGCGTCTTTGGGCAGAATGGGCAGAAACAGCAGGGCCGCCGCCAGCAAGCCGATGTGCAGCGCCATTTGCCGGCGGGGCTGTTTGATGCGCATCAGCAAATGTGCGTACGCATAGCCGGCCAGCAGGAAGACCTGAAAGAACAGCATACACGTTGTCCATACCTCCGGCGAGCCGCCAAACCACGGCAGCAGATACCGGCCGATCAGCGGCTGGACACCAAACAGCAGAAATGCCCCCAAAAAAATGGTAAGGGCAAACACGACCGCCGTGCTGAATTGTAAGAGTTTCGTTATCTGCATCTTCGGCGGGATTATAGCCGATGGCCTGTAAAAACGAGAGAAAAATATCCGTATGATTTCCTGACAGCCGCCTCTTTTCCTGCCCCAGCCGATTAAACAAAAAAAGGCGAGCCGCTGCGGGCTCGCCTTTGGAATTAAACGGTACCGTTATCGTCTTACCAGTGATAGGAATTGGTGTAACGCTCGTTCAGCAGCGTCTGCTGATATTGCCGCTGGTCCTGCCGATCGGTATAGACACGCTCTCGGCGTGACGAGCGGAACGAGGCACGCTCCTGAGCGTCTTCAAACTTTTGTTCCTCTGCCGATTGGCGGCGGTCCGCAGCGGCCATGCGCTGCTGTTCGGACATCATCGCGCGTTCGGCGGCTTTGGTTTTTTCCACATCCATTTTCATCTGTACCGCCCACTCTTTACAGGCGTCCTGCTCTCCTATGGTCCCCAGGTATATCCACATTTTTATACAGTCCGTTGCATACCCGCGCATTTCCTTTCGGACCTTCTGGGCATACTCCTCTTTCTTTTTGGCAACATCCGCAAAGGCGGTCTTATCGACTTCACTGTCAAATTCTACCGGCAGATAGCCCTCATCAATAATAAACCGCATCGCCATCTCCGCCAGTTCCTCCCAGGTCGGAAGTTTTGTGGGAAGCGGAGCGCCATGCTCCTCGAACGCCTGGTCAACTCCCAGCGCCTTGGCATAGAGCGCCGGATCTTCCGGCACTTCGATTTTTTGCGAGGCCATATCTTCGGCCTTGCCGATCTGAAGGATGTAATCAGCCAGCATCTGCCGTTTCTTTTTCATTTCCGCACGTTTTTTCGTCAGCAGCGGTACCAGTTCGCCGATGGCTTCGGAACGGACAACCCAGTATTCAGCGCTGTCCTTTTCGGGTAATTGAATATCTTCAAACTTCACTTCTTCGTCCGCCGGTTCAGCCGCGGCAGTGTCGGCGGCGGCGGGAACAACGGCAGGAGCGGCAGGTTTGGGAACCGCTGGGGCAGCGGCGGGATTAGCGGCATCGGCCGCGATAAGCGTCGTTGCCAGAAGACCGAACAAGATTACATACAGACACGTTTTCATAATCAGTTCCTTTCTATTTTGATGCTTAAGGTTTTTGACCTGTTCAATTGTACAGGGCGTTCTT
>JAKEGM010000127.1 GCA_022615575.1 Planctomycetales bacterium | reverse complement strand
GGCCGGGCGGACGGGGTGTTTCTGAACTGCCTTCTGAATCAAACCCGAGGAAATGTGGAACTCGAGGTCACGCTTGATTCCAAGGAATGGCCGGCCGAAACCGGGGATGTCGTGGGATTTCTTCCAGGCTCAGACGAGGTGGTCATTGTGGGAAGCCATTATGACTCGGTCTATGCCGGGGCCGTCGACAATGCTGCAGCCAATGCCGGTCTGATCGGCCTGGCGCATTTTGCGACAGCGCTGGAGACCCCGCGACCGACGCTGGTTTTTTGCGCCCATCCCGGCCACGAAGTCAACGTGGGCGCCAGGGAATTTGTAGCCCGCCACGCGGATTTGTTGCAACGCACCGGTGCCTATCTTTCGCTCGACGGTTTCGGTTCCACCGGATTTTCATGGAATCCGGCCGGGGTGACGCCCACCGGTGCGGATGAAAAGCGGGGCATCTCGGTGTCTGAAAATCCTTTTTTGTTAAAAACCGCCATTGAGGCGATTAAAAAACACCATCTGCTTCCCGCCGCCTACGTGCCGGCTTCCGGCATCGTGTTTAACAAGGACCTGGAGGGGCGCTTTTATGCAGCCGGAGTCCCCATCGTGATGGTGATCGGCAAACCCATCTGGTATCATACCCGCAGCGATACCCCGGATAAAATTACACCGGATCAACTTTACCGTTCGTATCTGGCTCACGCCGAAATATTGCAGGCCATTGTAAAGGCCGGTGCGCGGCAGATCAGGGCAGACGAACGTCAACCTCACGACGCGGTCATTGCGGCGGTCGTGTCCGGCCACATCAAAGCGGCCGGATGGCGGGAAAGACGCAGTGTGTCATTCGGGTTTCTGCCGGAACCCGCTTTTGCAGGCGAACCCACCCTTTTTTTTATCAGCGACTTTACCAATCCCGATGAAGTGGTTGTCGACCTGCAATGGGATTTCGGCGACGGCCATTCGGCCCGGGGGCCGGTGACATTCAACGTTTATGACAAACCGGGCCGCTACAGCGTTAAGATAACCCTGACGGATACCGGCGGCTATCGGTCCGCCTTCGAGCGAGTTTTGTGGGTGGGAATTTAGATTCGTATCGACAGAATCAAAAAGCAACCCGGACAAGTCGGAACCAAACAGGAAAAGTTAATCACGAAACTACGAAAGGATAAAACTACGAAAAAAAGATCAGGTAAATTTCGTCTTTTCGTGGTGAGAAAACTTTTTCCAAAAAATGCAAAGAAATAACGATTATGACTCTATAAGGTTAGCTTTAATAGCCTTTAACCAGCATACGGAGGAAGGAACATGACCGAACTAACCATGGATCTGATTATTATCGCGCTGTACTTTATCGTGCTCCTTGGTGTCGGCTATTATGCCAGTCTCAAAGTGAAAGGCATGGAGGATTACGCCATCGCCGGCCGCAGGCTCGGCTACCCGGTGTTGCTAGGGACGCTGATCGGCACGGCCATTGGCGCGGCGGCGACCGTCGGGAAAGCGGGCAAAGCATACGACGTCGGGATTGCGATCTTTATTGCGACGTTTTCTTACGGGATCGGCCTGATCGCCTTCGGGCTGATTGCACCGACCGTCCGGCGCATCAAAATCTGGACCATACCGGATGCGCTGGAGCTGCGCTACGGTATGGTGCTTCGGGTCGTTACGGCGTTTGTGATGGTTCTGGCCGTGATTGCGCTGTTCGGCGCCCAATTGATTGCTGTTGGATTGGCGGTGACGGCCGTTATGGGGGATTTTGGCATTTCTTTCACCGAAGCAGTTCTCGGCGCCGGCATCATCATGATTCTTTACACGGTCATGGGCGGACTGCTGGCGGTGGCCTATACGGATTTCGTCCAAACCATCATCATGCTGGCCGCCGTGGGCATTTTGCTGCCGATCTTCGTAACCAGCGAAGTGGGGGGCGCGGCCAAGGCTATCGAATATTTAAAACCGCCCGCTGGGAATTTTTGGGGCGGTATGACGGCGGCCTATGTAGTCTCCATTTTCCTGATCGATATTCCCTTCTGTCTAATCGATCCTTCGCTGTGGCAGCGGGCGTCGGCTGCCAAAGATACCCGGACCATCCGCAACAGCGTGTTCATCACTTCAGGGGTGTATTTTTACTGGAGCTTTATTGCGGTTTTTTTGGGGATCATGGCCTTGCATCTTTTCCCCGACCTGGCACAAAGCGCCGGCGGGGTGGATTCGGCCATCCCCAGGCAGGTGGCATTGTACGTGCCGCCGCTGCTCAAGGGCTTATGTCTGGCAGCCATGATGGCCATCATGATGTCAACGGCCGACACCGCTTTGTTGATCTCGGGCACCACCTTCAGCCGGGACATCGTCAGGGCCTTCCGGCCGGCGACCCCGGATCAAACCCTGCTGCGGCTGGCCCGAATTTTTATATTTGTCATCGGGGGTTTGGGAGTGATTTTTGCGCTCAACATGCGGGGCATCTTCGATATCCTGCTGTTGGCCTTTGCGATTTTTGTCTCGGGCATATTCGTCCCCACCATGGCGGCGTTGTTCTGGAAAAAGGCCACCAAGGCCGGGGCGTTGGCTTCTTCCATCGTCGCATCCATTGCGGTGGTGGTTCTCTATGGGCTTAAACTGTCGCAGATGCTTCCGGGGTGGATCGAGCCCATCATCATCAGCATATTGTTAAGCCTGATTCTGATGGTGGCGGTGAGCCTGGCAACTTACAAGCCGGAGACGGCCACACCGCGACTGGTGGATCTGGAGGGATGACTTGACCCAGCCGAAGCATATGGAACTGACGGTTCCGTGGGGCTAACGTTGGGATCGACCTTATATTCTTTCACTTGTTATGCCATAATTTCATCTATGGGTAATATTTGTTTACCATGGCGAATCGTCAGAATAGATATTTGTTTCTTTTCGATAGGGTAAATAATGCGGTAATTTCCGTAAATTATTTCTCTGAATTGGTTATTTTCGATTTCAGGTACAATCCGACCGATTTCAGGAGACGTTTTTAGCTGCTCAACTTTTGAAAACACTGTGTCAACCCATTTTTCTGCGGCTGATGGGTTGTCTTGTGCAATATAATGAGCGATTTCCGAGGCTCGATCAACGGCTAGTGGGG
>JAKEGM010000126.1 GCA_022615575.1 Planctomycetales bacterium | reverse complement strand
TTGGGGACCTCAACGGCGGCGGGTTTTTGCGGAGCCGGCGGTGCGTCCGCGGGCTGCGGGGTTTCGTCTGCGGGCTGCTGGGACGCCGGGGCGGGTTCCTGGGGCGCCGGGGCGGGTTCTTTCTTGCCGCAGCCGACAGCCAGGGTCAGCAGGGCGGTTGTCACGACGGTCAGCAAAATGTGCGCGGCACGGTTTTTCATTGCGGGTGTCCTTGTTTTAAACATAATTTACGGTTTATTCCGGCCCTCCATTATACCCGCGGCGCGGTTGGCCTCAAAATGAAAAACAGCCGCCTTTTTCGGGGTTTTGCCACAGGTAGTAGCGGCCGGGGTCGGCCAGTTTGCCCAGCACAAAATCGGTGCGCTCGACGCTGTGCGGCCAGGCGCGCTGGCGGGTGAATTTCTGCACGAACCGGTCCATCTCCCCGACGATGAACGCCTTTTGCCCCTCCGGCAGGGCGGCGACGGCGGCGTGAACGCGGCCGCCGTCATGCCAAACGCCCTCGCCGATGCCGACGGCTTCCATCGCCGCCTTCAGTCGTTCGGTTTTGGCGTCGGGCGGGCAGGCGAACTCGGTCATGCCCGCCCGGACAAAAAACGGGTGCACCCGGCCCATCACGCTGACGGCCTCGACCATCGCCGCGCCGGTCAGCGGCATCGTTTCCCGCACCAGGCGGCTTGCCAGCCCCAGCCCGCGGTAGCGCGGCTCGACAATCACCCGCCGGATGCACACCAGGCGGGCGTTGAGCAGCGTCAGCCCCGCCGCCCGGCTCAGCCCGCGGAAGGCCCCGCCGGTCGCCCGGCCCCGCGCCGCCAGATTCGCCGCCGGCGGGCCATAGACGATGACCCCCACGACGGGGGCTTCCAGCCGGCGCCGCGAATGGCCGTCAATCAGTTTATAGACAAAGCGGATCGGCCCGGGGGAAAAATCCCGATAGTGAAAGACCGCCAGCGACTCGTAATCGCTCCGGCTGCCGGGCACGATGGTCAGATACTTGAGAACGGAACACGGAAACGATTGCTGCATGGGAGCCCCTCCTGATACTGGTTTTTGGTTGTGTCGTGAATAAAAAAGTGCTATGAGACCGAAAATTAGTAATATTTTAGCCGTATGAAGCCGTGCCGCCCCCTCTGCCCTCTGCCTTCTGACATCTGCCTTCTGCCCTCCGGGCGATGCTAAACCAATAAAAGGGCCTGCCCACCCATCCGAGCAGGCCCTTTTTGATGATTAAACCTTATGAACTTGTCAAAGAACGCGCCCGCGGCGCCGGTTACCGGCGGCTGGGGTCGCGTTTGTAATCGCGGTAGAGGGTCTCGGTTCTGCCGGTCAGGTATTTGACAATCAGGATATCCGGCAGCAGTTCGGGCAGGATATCCTCATGGCAGGAGGCCAGCACGAAAATCTTGCCGGTCTGGGCGGCGGTCTTTCGCAGGTGAAAGGCCAGCACCGCGGCGGCGATGCGGTCCAGCGAACCGGTGAACGCGTCGGCAAACAGGACGGTCCTGCCGCTGGTCAGCGCCCGCGCCAGGCGCCAGCGCGCCCGCTGGCCTTCGCTGAGCCGGTCCGGCTGCTGGAGGGCGCAGAACACATCGGACAGCCCCGCCTGGCGGAGCAGCTCCATCGAGTCAAACAGCGGCTTTTCAAGGAAGTCAATCAGGGGGCGGCCGGTTTCGATGGGGATTTCATCCAGCCGCAGCCGCTGGTCGGCGGGAATCTGTTCGTAGATGGCGTTGAGCAGAACGGTCTTGCCGGCGCCGCTGGCGCCGGTGATATAGACGATATCGCCGGGCTTGAGCGTCATCCGGCAGGTGTGCCGGAGCCGCTGGTGGACAAAGCGGTACGTGCGCACGCCGAACATCCGAATCAGGCCGGCGGCCCGTTCGGTCATCGGTTCGTCCCAGGCGATCTCTTTGCAAACATCCAGGTGATACATGGCGTGTCTCCTTCCTTTGTGTTAAACGGTTGAGGGTCTGTCAGGCCCGGCGGCGACGGCCCGCCGGATGCGAAGCACCGTGCGGCGGATGCGGTAGAGGGTGCAGCCGAGTTTTCGGGCGATTTGCCGCTGGCGGACGCCGTGAAGGTAGTATTCCCGCAGGATGGCGGCTTCCATCGGCGTCAGCCGCCGGCCCGCGCCGAAAGCGGCGGCCGTCTCCCGGCCGGCCAGGTTGCGCATCAGCCGGCCGAACTGCCGGCTGACCGTCGAGGCGTGCCGGCCGGTCAGCTGGGCAACCTGCTCCAGCGTGTTGCCCCGGTCGAAAATCATCGCCAGCAGGGCTTTCTGTTCGTTGTCCAGCATCGCCGAACAGCGCCGAATCGAGGCCGCCATCGCTTCGGTGCGGTCGCGGGCGAAACGCCGGTCCGCCGGCGGGGCGAGGGTCGGTAAAGAGGGGGGAAGGGTCATGCGCCGCTCCTGTCTGCCGTCTGAACGGCAAAAAAAGATGAATAATATGTTATATATCTATCTAACATATTCGTTAGTTTACCGCACAGGCCGGCGCTGTCAAGCGGTTTTTTAAAATTTTTATCAAACAAACAGCAATTGTTTGCTCCTTTTTGTCCTAACCGCCGGCCCCGCAGGGGGATAGAAATTCCCGCCGCCCGCCGAAAAAAACGGCATGGTCAGGCGCAGCTTGGCCGTGGGGGGCGCAGAGACATGGATGTGCTCTTTTGACAATGGAATAAATGGGATGGATTAAGAACTCAAGAACATAAGAACTCAGGAAGTGGGAGCGCAAGCGTCCCGGATTGAGGATTTGCCTTTTTTATCCAGACAGGGGTACTTTCAACTTCTTTTTTCTATCCACAAAGAGCTTCCGCCGCCGTCAGAGTCAGCAGCTTTTTTATAAAAATCGGGAAAATAGGAATAAAGATAACTGTTAAATAATAGAATATCAAATTGGTTATTATATTGAAGAAACGCTCTCAACAGATAAACCTCGTTCCATGCCCTCGCATCATTGATCCATTCCAGTGGGTATTCAAACGGCCAGCAAATATCATGAAAATGGATGATGACGCCGGGCTTGAGGGCAGGCAGTATTTCAAAGAAGATATAATTGACATCGCTGCCGATTTTTGAAACATGCGAAGAATCGATAAAGAGAATATCGTTCTGCCCTAACTGCTCAAAAAAGGAAACAGGCACTTCCTGTGCGTCTTTTTCAAAAATCGTACAACAGGACCGATCTGATTCCGTGAGTAACTTATACAACCGTTCCGGGTACGGTTCGATAAAACTAAAGTTTATTTTCCGATCCATAAACCGGTCATTAATGTCCAGCATCAATGCGGATGAGTGTCCGGAACCAATTTCGATAATACGACTGGGCTTAAACCGGCGAATAATACCAAAAAGGCAAAGAGCGCCCCCCTTGCCAAACATCGTATTATTGCAATAGTATCGAAAGCCCTGTGTCGGTTCGCCTGGAAAATTAAATTCCGTAAAATATTTCGACAGTTCGGATAATAAATTCTTCTGAACATCTGTTCGAAAATCAATTCCTCCCGGATTTATTTTCTGAGGATAAAGCTTGTCTCGATGAGCATTGACCCATTCAATATCCGGCAGTGGCGAATAATAATGCCCGGGCGGAAAATTCAGAAACAGTTTTCGATAATGCTTTTGCCAGTACAAAAAGCCGGAAACCAACCCGACAGGAGGAATCTTTTTTATCATATTTTTAATTTTCATTTCATTTCTTTCCAAATTAAGGTGTTGCCATTTTTCATAATAAAGCGGAAATGTCAATAACAACTTTGAATCATCTTGGGATAGCCAAGGAACATCGTGCCCCCCTTGTGAGGATTCGGTGTATGCAGTGGCAGGACTATGTGTTAACCAGGAAGTTATATGAGGGCAGCCGGGTAGGTTGGGCAATCCTCGGCAGGGTGGGCTGTGCCCACGCTGATTAAAACAGGAAATTCCTTTTTAATCCCTGTGTGTCGATTAAAATAAGGAT
>JAKEGM010000125.1 GCA_022615575.1 Planctomycetales bacterium | reverse complement strand
TTAGTGTAACAAGTTTGACCATTGGCAACACAGTCCAAATCGGTACATCCTCCGCGGAGGCAGGCCTGTTTCTGTTCGCTTAACCTGGCATAATACGCATCAATCAGAGCGGTACAATCTGTTTTCGGAATATCGGCCATCCAGCATCGGCTCATCGCATGTGAGGATTTAAAAGGCGACCTTTTGTGTTCCAAATTCTCCCTGTCCGTTATTCCTGTTTCAAGCCCTTGTGCTTTGCCCTGATGCTGACCTTTCACGTGCTGGCACAACGAAAGGACCTCCCACTATTATACCCTATTTACCTCCCATCTCCGTCAAGCGAAAAATTGTAATTGTTAATTATCTTTCGGCCTCGGCTTAGTTTTTGTGCTTTGAATTTGGGGCGGTTTTGGGTAAGCTAAAGCCGTAAAATTCCGGTAAACGGCAGTCATTATTATTGAAAGGAAGTCGGATGGGCTGGGGACGAACATTTTTGCTGGGGGGTGTGGGCAATCGGCTGGATATTGCCGACTGCGAAGAAGATATTCGGGTGCTGAAGGAATCGCTGATGGACCTGCATCAGGAAGGTCAAGCCATCGATTCGGAGCTTCTGGCGGTGCAGCGGGAAAATGACCGGCTTAAACTGTACTTGGCGGCGATTACGCGCCTCCTGGTCAATAAAAACGTACTCAGCCGGGATGAAATCGAAAAAATGGTCAATATCATCGACGCCGAAGACGGAGCGATGGATGGTAAAGACCGCGGGGGCGTGATTTAGGTTTTTGCCGCGAATGAACACGAATTCTCCCAAATCGAGCGCTGTAAAGCATTGTTTCGTAACGAGTTAGAAAACAGCTCCCCCTTTTTCCACAAACAACGCCGTTTTATTGCGACCTTTTGGGTCTGAAATTGGACGGTTTTGTGGAAAACTATTAAAAAAAAGATTGCTTTTTTGATTTTGGCGGTTAAAGTATGGAACTTTCGTTTTCGAATGAATCTATGGAGAATATATTATGAAAAAAGAGATCCATCCAAAATATGACATGGTAAAGGTTCGCTGCGGCTGCGGAAATACCTTTGAAACCCGCAGCACCGTCAAGGAAATTCACGCGGAAATCTGCTCGATGTGCCATCCGTTCTTTACGGGCAAGCAGAAGTTTGTCGATACCGCCGGCCGCATTGACCGCTTCAACAAGAAATTTGCCGAGGGCTACTCGTTCCAGAAAAAAGACAAGAAGTAGCTGCCCTTATTGTTACATCATTGCGCTGTTGAGCTTAACCGAACAGATTAAGCGTTGGCAGCGTAATTTTTTTGGCCGCACAAGAAGGCGACCCGTGCGGTCGTATTTCGAACAAAAATGATGGAGAGATAATCATGGCCGATACAACTATCGCCGTCCTGAATAAACTTGCCGAACTGGACAGCCGCTGTGTTGACATTGAACGGCAGCTCAGCGACCCGGCGGTTGCTTCGGATGTCAGCAAGCTGGTTTCGCTGACCAAGGAACAGGGGAAACTGATGCCGCTGGTCAGCCGGTATCGCCAGTATAAAAAAAACGCGGCCCAGCTGGACGAGGCCCATGCGATTCTGGCAGACCCGCAGCAGGACGCGGAGATGCGCGAACTGGCCGAGGCGGAAGTTGAAACGCTGGCTGCCCAACAGGCGACAGTATTGGAGGATATCAAGAATGCGCTGGTGATGGCCGACGATGCGGCGATTGATTCGGTGATTATGGAGATTCGGCCCGGCACCGGCGGCGACGAGGCGTCGCTGTTTGCGAGGGATTTGTACGAGATGTACACCCGCTATGCGGACAAACAGGGCTGGAAGACGGAGGTGATGGATTTTGCCCCCACGGAGATGGGTGGCATCCGTGAAGTGATTATGAACATCAAGGGCGCCGGCGTGTGGGCCAAGCTGGGGTATGAAGGCGGCGGTCACCGTGTGCAGCGTGTGCCCGAAACGGAATCCCAGGGGCGAGTGCATACGTCGGCGGCGACCGTGGCGGTTCTGCCCGAGGCCGAAGAGGTCGATGTCGAGATTAATCCCGATGATGTGATTGAAAATGTCAGTTGTGCCGGCGGCCCCGGCGGACAAAATGTCAACAAGGTCGCCAGCGCCATCCGGCTGGAACATGTCCCGACGGGCATTGTCGTCAGCATGCGCGACGAACGCAGCCAGCACAAAAACCGCGCCAAGGCGTACCGAATTCTGCGAAGCCGGCTTTATGAGCATTATCAGGCCAAGGCCCACGCTGAGCGTTCCTCAGCGAGAAAAACGATGATCGGTTCGGGCGACCGGTCGCAGCGCATCCGCACGTATAACTTCCCCCAGAACCGCCTGACCGACCACAGAATCAATCTATCGTTGTACAGCCTGGACAAAATCATTATGGGCGAGCTGGACGAGCTGGTCGGGGCGCTGCAGGATTACGATAAGCAACAGCGTCTGCAGAACCTGTAATCCCTCTTCCGTAAAATTTTCTTGAGTAAATCGTCCGCTTTTTTTACAATGCTGAAGCGCTGCGGTTGTCTGTGTACGTAGGAGTTCCGACTTGAAATCTCAATCAAAGGGGAAAAATATGGCATCTTCAAAATCAACACGAATCCGCTGTTTCGGCGCTTTTTGCTTCGTATTAACGGGACTTGTTTCATGCTCCTCACAGGACATCGCAGATAACAGGTCATTCGTCAAACAGTTCCGCCAGATGTCTCCTCAAATTATCGACGGCAATGGCTGCGACCTGAAAAACGCCGTTTCGGTCAAGATTCGCCGCCAAGGCGATTTTTTCAATTTTTCACTCCGTAACAACACCGCCAAGCCGGTCCGTATCAAAGAAATTGTGCTGTTTGACGGGGAACACGGCTGGCCCGGCGATTCGGCGTTTTACGGGGAGGGCTTCACCATGCTCAGTCAAACCGCCGGCACCCTCGCAAACATGATAGACATTGACGGACTTACGGATCGAGGCCATTACAAGCTGCCGGAGCCGGATGGTTTTCGCACCGTTTACGGCATGATGTATGTCACGCCCCCCAACGCCGAGCCGATACTTCTGGGATTTACCTCCTGCCGCCGTTTTGTCGGCAAATTTGATGTCAACGCCGCCCGGCTCCGAGTTGTCCTCAATACCGAAGGATTGACCCTGCATCCCAACGAACACTGGCAGCTCGAGGAATTCGCAGTTTTGACCGGGGCGGACACCAACACGCTGCTTAAACGCCTTGCCGGACGCATATCCGAGCATCACCCGAAGCTGCCCTGGCCCCATTTGCCGACCGGCTGGTGCTCATGGTATTGCTTCGGCCCGGAGGTAACCGCCCAAAACATCATCGATAATCTGGAGCAATTCAAGCAAAACCTGCCGGAAGTCCGCTATATTCAAATCGACGACGGCTATCAGCCATGGATGGGTGATTGGCTGGATTTGAATCAGAATTTCGGCGGCAGCATCAAAGATGTTATCGCTCAAATCCGCCGGTCCGGCTTTGAACCGGCGATCTGGGTGGCCCCGTTTTCGGCCAGCCCGGAATCACGGCTGTTCAAAGAACACCCCGATTGGTTCATCAAGGACGAGCAGGGACAGCCCTTGCGTTCCGACAAAGTCACATTCGGCGGCTGGCGGCTGGGCCCCTGGTATATGCTCGACGGGACTCACCCGCAAGCCCAACAGTATCTGGAAAAAATTTTCACCGTCATGCGGCAGGAGTGGGGATGCACCTATTTCAAGCTGGATGCGATTGCTTGGGGAGCAATGCCGTTCGGCCGGCATTTTGACCCCAAAGCCAGTAGCGTGCAGGCCTTCCGTCTGGGGATGGAGGCGATACGCCGCGGCGCCGGCGATGCGTTCCTGCTCGGATGCAATCATCCGATGTGGCCGTCCATCGGGCAGGTGCACGGTTCGCGTTCTTCAATGGATGTCAGCCACAATTGGTCTATGTTCACACGAACCGGGAGAGAAAATCTCCTTCGCAGCTGGCAGAATCAGCAATTGTGGTGGAATGACCCGGACTGCCTCCTCCTGTCCGGCAATCTGCCCGGTAACGAAAAAATGTTTCACGCCTCGGTCATCTATGCCACCGGCGGAATGCTGCTCGGCGGCGATGACGCAACCGGCTATGATCCGCAGCAGTGGGGAATCCTGAAAAAAGCGGCGGAAAATCCGGGTATCGCGGCCGTCTTTGAGGATACCGCGTTCGAGGTCGGCACAATTCATCAGCCGGACAGAATACTGGCCGTTTTCCTGAACTGGTCCGATCAGCCGTCTCGGCGGCAGATAAAACTGGAACGCCCCTGCCGGGTGATTGATTTCTGGACCGATCAGGACCTGGGACTGTTTACCGAAACATTTTTCATCGATGATTTTCCGGCCCGTTCCGGCGGCATTTACCTGCTGAAACCGGCCCCCAAATAAACATCATAAGGTCTTATCAGAAATGATCATCGTCGTTACAGGCATGGTAGGGATTGACAAGAAGCAGTATCTGGCGGATGTTTGCGCCTATGCCGGCCAGTTCGGCAAACGGATCAAACTCTACAACATCGGCAATCTTATGTACGCCGAGGCACCCGACATCCCCCCCGGCCGAATCCTGGATATTTCGCTCAAGCGGCTGCATTCGCTGCGGCGGAGCATCTTCAAGGACATCATCGCCCGTGTCGCCGACCACGAACACGCGATCATCAACACCCATGCGGCGTTTCGCTGGCGGCACGGCCTGTTTCCGGCGTTTGACTTTTATCAGATGCGTCAGCTCAACCCCGATTTGTTTATCTGCATGATCGACAGCGTCGAACCGCTGCATCTGCGGCTGACCCGCGAGCATCACATCCGGCATACGCTCAAAGACCTGATCGTCTGGCGGGAAGAAGAGGTGCTGGCCACTCAGATGATGCAGCAGGGAACAAATGAAAATGCCCCATACTATATCATGGCCCGGGGACTTGAGACCGGTTCCGTTGAGACCTTTTACCGGCTGGCGTTTGAGCCGCGGCGCAAAAAAGCGTATCTGAGCTTTCCGATGACCCATGTGGCCGGGATGCCGGCGATCCTTGGGCAGATAGAACAATTCCGCGGCGCGATGAAAACAATGCTGACCTGTTTCGACCCCGGCGATCTGGAGGAAGCGTACCTGCCGTATCACGCCGAGCAGGCACAAAGGGAAGGCAAAAGCGAGGTTGAGGTACATGCGCTGGGCGAGACGGTACACCTGGACGCGGCGGAAGTTCGGCAGATCGAGCGGGATATCCGCAGCCAGATTTACGCGCGGGATTT
Source organism: Planctomycetales bacterium (assembly GCA_022615575.1). Classification (GTDB taxonomy): domain Bacteria; phylum Planctomycetota; class Phycisphaerae; order Sedimentisphaerales; family Anaerohalosphaeraceae; genus 4572-13. Next base: position 2,334 of record JAKEGM010000125.1, on the reverse strand, counting down.
CGCCCTGATCGACCAGGCGGATATGATTGTCAGCTTCATCCCCGAACTGCCGGACGGAATGCCGGCGCTGTCCAGCGGCGTCGAACGCGAACTGCAACACGCCCATGAAGCCGCCAAGCAGGTGTATGTCATCTGGATGCCCAGGAAGAAAGAACCGTCCGTCTTTATCACCCAGACGGCCAACCGGATTTTTCGTTCACCCGATGAGGCGATGAGTTACTTCAAGACCGCCTGCGACTACAAAAGCGACATGTTGTTTGAATAAAGCGGCAACAGGATGTATAAAGTCCCGAAGGGACGAAATATAATAGCCGGAGGTGCAACCCCCGGTAAAGGAACTATAATTCTGGCATAGGCCCCGAAGGGGTGGCACAGATTGGAAGCAAAATGAAAATTAAAGAAATTGCACAGGCGGTTGAGGCGATTGCGCCGCTGGGGCTGGCGCAGGAGTGGGATAATGTGGGCCTGCTGGTCGGCGATCCCGAGAAGCCGATTAAAAACATCCTGCTGACGATTGACACGACGATGGCGGTTGTCGAGGAGGCCAAGGCGCTGAAGGCGGATTTGATATTGGCGTATCATCCGATTATCTGGGACGGCCTCAAACGCATTACCACTGACGGAGCAACCGCTAATATTTACGAACTCATCCGTACCGGCATCAGCGTCTTCTGCATCCATACGGCACTGGACACCGCCGCGGGCGGCGTTAATGACGCCCTGGCGGAGATTCTCGGCATCGAAAATCCAAAGCCCATTGGCGATTATGTCGCCGACCCGGCCGGGCCGCAATACAAGGTTATTACATTTGTGCCGGAAAAAGACGTCAACACCGTGGCCGAGGCGCTGTATGAGGCCGGGGCGGGGGCCATCGGCAACTACAGCCATTGCGGTTTCCAGACGGCGGGGATGGGGACGTTTAAGCCCATGGCGGGAGCACATCCGGCCATCGGCAAGGTCGGAAAGGTCGAAAAAGTCGATGAAATACGGCTGGAAACGGTCGTTGCCGCCGATAAGGTTGCCGACGCCATCGCCGCCCTGAGGAAAAGCCACCCGTATGAGACCCCGGCATTTGATATATTCCGGCATTGTGATATCGAGAACCGGCTGGGTCTGGGGCGGATGGGAAAGCTCAAGACCCCCCTTTCGATGGAAAAGCTTGTTTCCAATATTAAAAAAGTCACCGGTGCGGACGCTTTAGGTATTGTCGGACCGCAGAAGCGAACCATCCGCACGGCGGCGGTCTGCGCGGGAACCTGCGGCAAGCTACTCAATACGGTCATCGCCGCCGGCTGCGACCTGTATTTGACCGGCGAACTCAAACACCATCAGGCACTGGCCGCCCAAGAGGCGGGCCTGACCTGCATTTGCCTGTCGCACACGGTTTCCGAGCGGTTTGCCCTGAAAAATCTGGCAAAACAATTGAAAAAACACCTCAACAACGTCACAATACGCATCAGCAAAAAAGATAAAGACCCATTTACATGGAAAACCCTTTAGGGTCATAAGTTTCGCGCGTTAGCCCTAAAGCTGGTCGCAAAAAGACCCGGCCGCGCAGGAAACGTTTTTATTTAAGGAAAGTTTAAATAGTGCAAGACGAAAAAACCAACATTGAGAGCATGCAGCCGGATGAGAGTTTCCACGGCCAGGCGGAGTTTGACCGCGCCACCCAACCCAAGCCCGAAATCCTGCGACAACTCGAAACTCCACAACAGCCCGAAGCGCAAGCGCAGGAACTGGAAACACCCCGACCCGATGATGTTCCGCCGGAACCCGTACACAGGGAAACCCCGGATGAAACAGATGAGCCGGAAGAGGAGCCGGAGGATGTGGAAAATCCGGTCGAGATTGAGGCGACGCTGGAAACGGTGGTCGAGGCGGTGCTGTTTGCAAGTGATGAGCCATTGTCGCCCCAACGGCTGGTGGAGATTGCCGAGGCCGGGTCGGTGAAGGATATTCGCGCGGCCGTTAAATCGCTGAATGCCAAATACCGCAGCAGCGGGGCAGCGTTCCGCATCGAGAAAATCTCCGGCGGCTACCAGATGATGACGCTGAGCGCATTTAATCCATGGATTACCAAGCTGATTAAGGTGCGTTCGGACAATAAACTCACGCCTGCCGGACTGGAGACGCTGGCCATCGTGGCCTACAAGCAGCCCATCATCCGAGCCGACATCGAGGCCATCCGCGGCGTCGCCTGCGGCGAGGTGCTGCGGAACCTGATGTACAAAGGCCTGGTCAAGATCGTCGGCCGGGCTGAAATCCTGGGACGGCCGATGCTCTACGGCACCACCAAAAAATTCCTCGATGTCTTCGGCCTCAACACCCTCAAAG
>JAKEGM010000124.1 GCA_022615575.1 Planctomycetales bacterium | reverse complement strand
TGGGCCAGGCGGGTAATATGATAAAAAAGCGTATCCGTCGGCATTTTAATTATCCCTTTTCGTGTGGCCCATTGAAGATATTGGTAAGGATCGTGATTGAATACATCGGTCACAAAAACGCATTCCTTGCAATAGCAAACAGGGCAGGCTACCCGGCAGTTGTAACAGTTTACGCAACTGGAAAAATAGGCAGTCATTTTATCCAGGCTGTCAGATGCTTCATGGGTTTTGACAAACATCTCATCCCGGTAGCCGGTACGCTGTGAGATTAAGGTTTTGATGGCATCCTGGCGAGACGGCGGTTCATTTATTTCAGGAAGGTTCAGCTTCTTTAAAATATGATCTCCGGCTTCAGTTTGAGACTTAACCAGGATGGATTCGCCGGCTTTCACGCCGTATAAGCCAATTTGGATATCCGCATTTTCAGATACCGGATATTCGCATGCTTTGCAGGCCGCGGCAAATTCAACTCCTTCCATTTCGTTTATATTTCCTCCAATAACATTTTTATAAAATCGAAGAGTTGATTCTGTTCCGTTTTGCTCCGCAAACTTTAAATATTCTTTGTTTTGAAAAGCGCCAAGGCAGTCAACACAGATCAAAAGGATATCTTCCCTGCGGGCTTGTTTGAGTTTTACCAGCTCAATAAAGGCGCGGATCTCGCAAGGGCGCAATACGGCTGCAATTTTGCCTCCCATTGGTTTGCGCGTCAGCCGTGAGGCAATTTTTGCCGCATTCATCGTAAATGCCGGAGCAAGCGGATCGACGCATTCAAGGAAAGACACGTCTGTTACCAGGGTGGGCATTATTGCGTTTTTCGTTGGAAGGCGCTGAGGTACCAGGATGGCTGTGATATCTTCTAATTTGAGAATGCCTGCAAAGAACTGCTGCAGGGCTTCCAACAGATTCTGTTCCTTCAGATCTATTCTGGCAGTGATGGTCATAACTACCTCCGGTAAGTTTGTTTCGGTTCAAATTACCATTTTAAGTTTTGTCTGACTTGGTCCCAATGCTTTGATTTGTCCCGCAAAAGTCCGCATGATCTCGGCCAGATGGATCCCGTCGCTGGCGCCGATCCAGGTTAATCTTAACCGCTGCTGATCAAAACCAAATTGGGGCAGAATCTCTTTAAGGAGCTTGATCCGCCTCCGGGCCTTATAATTTCCATTGATATAATGACAATCCCCGGGACGGCACCCACTGACCAGCACTCCATCCGCTCCTTCCAAAAAGGCCTTAATGATATACTGGGGATCAACCATGCCGGTGCACATGACCCGGATGATCCTGATATTGTGGGGATATGACAGGCGGGAAGTGCCGGCCAGGTCCGCAGCAGTGTAAGTGCACCAGTTGCAAAAAAAAGCCACAATTGTCGGTTCAAACTCGCTCATCTTTCAACTCCTTTCTGTCTCGTTCGGATTGGAGAAAATCACTTATCTTTGAATGTAACGGCCTCTAAGCGACCAGCAGACCGTCTATTTCCGCAAAAATCTGTTTGTTTGTAAAATGCCGGATCTGGGCCGCTCCGCTTGGGCAGTATGCGGCGCAACTTCCGCAGCCTTTACAAATTGCTTCGTTAACCTCGCTGATACCTTTCAATGCATTGAACTCGATTGCAGAGTATGCACACAAGCCGATACATATCTGGCAGCCGATGCAAATATCCGGGTCGATGTGCGAGATCATTGGGGCCACCGACACGCTTCCGAAGGTGCTCAGGGCAAGGGCCTCGGCAGCCGCTCCTTTGGCCTGTGCAACTGTGTCGGGAATATCCTTGGGGCCCTGGCAGGTTCCGGCCAAAAACACCCCGCTGGTGGCCGTGGAGACAGGTTCGAGTTTGGGGTGCTCTTCAAGGAAAAAGCCGTCGCCGCCGACGGAGATACCGAAGGTGCGCGCCACATCGTTGGCTGTAGATCGCGGTTCCATGGCGGTGCACAAAATCACCATGTCGACGGGAATTTGCACCATGGCTGCCGAAAGAGTGTCTTCCGCGGTAACAATCAGCAGGCCGTCTTTTTCTTCTATCCTGGCGGCTTTGCCGCGAACCATGCGCACACCCTCGCTCTGAACACGCTTATAAAATTCCTCGTACCCTTTGCCGAAGCAGCGCATGTCTATGTAAAAATTGTAAACTTCGGTGCCGTGTCCGCATTTGTCCTTTAGAAGATGGGCATACTTAAGAGCATACATACAACATGTGCGCGAACAATACTCATGGTAGTTCTTATCGCGGCTGCCTATGCAATGGAGAATCGCCACACTTCGGGGCGGTTCGGTAAATATTAATCGGTTTCTGGGGTCCCGTTTAAGGAGTTTGCCGCCCGTCGGTCCGGTGGCGTTGGAAAGTCGTTCGAATTCCAGGTTTGTGAACACGTTGGCGAACCTGCCGTAGCCATATGGTTGCATCGATGTTGGATCCAGCGGATCAAAGCCTGTGGCGACAATTATTGAACCCACCTCAATTTGCCTGATCTCATCTTCCATGGAATGATCAATGGCCTTGGCCTCGCAGGCCTTAACGCAAAGACCGCATTCGCAGCAAGTTCCGCATGAGACGCAGCGTCCCGCTTCGAGACGCGCCTGTTCTTCGGAAAAGCCCATCTCTATTTCCCTGAAATCTACCCTGCGCTCTTGAGGTACGGCTTCCGGCATTTTAGCACGGGTCTGTTTGGGGGCGTTATCGGGGAGTGGTTCCCAGCGGTTGCCTTTGGGTTTAGGCTGACGAGCCCCGGCCAGGTCGAGGCCGCGCGCGAAATGATCAATAGAAAGCGCGGCTTCGCGTCCCGCCACCATGGCCCTGATGGAAGTGAATGGGCCGGTGGAAACCTCACCGCCCGCAAACAGCCCCGGACGTGAGGTCTGGAAGGTGTCCGGATCAACCATCACCGTGCCGAACGCAGTAGGCTTCACACCCTCGGCTCCCTCAAATACGTTCCGATCCCCTTTTTGTCCAGCGGCTGTAATGATAACATCGCAGGCTATATCTGCCGGCGGGTGCCCGCTTGAAGTCGGGTCAGGGACATTTTTGTCTTTGGGTTTTTTAGCCTCAGTCTTTTGGTACCGAAGTCCCACCACCTTGTTGTTTTCAGTGAGAACCTCGATGGGTTTTATATCGGTTTCGATGCGGATGCCTTCGGCCGTTGCGGCCCTGATATCATCGTCCGGGGCCGGCATTGCTTCACGGCTCCTGCGGATGCGGTTGTAAAGCAGGGTTACTTGTCCGGCTCCGTTTCGCAAAGCTGTGCGGGCCGCATCAACGGCTATGGTGGTTCCGCCGATGACGACCACCCGTTTGCCTGTTACGTCGATTGCGTTTAAGTTTGCCAGGTATAGGTAATCAACACCAGGAATTACCCCCGTGGCGTTTTCGCCGGGAATTTTCAGAAGCACATCCATATGCAGACCGCTGGCGACAAAGACTGCCCGGAAACCCTCATCAAACAGATCCGGGATGCGGTGGTTTTTACCGATTGGATGATCTGTGATGAAGTTAACGCCGAGTCTTTTGATATAATTAATGTCCTGTTCCAGGGCCGCGGCCGGCAGACGATAATCCGGAATGCCGACACGGAGCATTCCGCCAAGTACCGGCAACGCCTCGAAAACGGTAACGGGATAGCCTTCAAGGGAAAGAAAGTATGCGCATGACAGACCTGCCGGTCCGGAGCCGATTACAGCGATTTTTTGATCCGTACGGGTTGTTTTGCGTTCCGGCAACGGAAGATCGTCCGCATTCATCTGATCAGCGACAAAACGTTTGAGTTGGCGTATAGCCACAGGTTCGTCCAGCTTGGCGCGACGACAGGCTTTCTCGCAGGGTGCCGGGCAAATCCGTCCCAGTGTGCGTGGCAGCGGCACACGCTCCATTATGAGCTGGAGAGCCTCCTTGTATTTTCCCTCACGAAGCAACGTAACATAGCCCTGTACATTGACGCCAGCGGGACAGCTTTGCACGCAAGGCGCCCGGTCGGACTTATCAATGCAGTAGGTGATGGGAACGGCCTGGGGGAAGGGTCGGTAGATAGCCTTGCGCAACCGGGTTTGCACGTCCCACTCGTTTGGTTTTTCAACCGGACAGACCCGGACGCACTCGTTACAACCGACGCAGGTGTTAAGAACGTAACGGGCCTTTTTGCGGACTTTGACCGTGAAGTTTCCGACGAAGCCGTTGACCTCCTCCACCTCGCTGTAGGT
>JAKEGM010000123.1 GCA_022615575.1 Planctomycetales bacterium | reverse complement strand
ATCAGCTTTTTCTTTTTGAGCTTTTTGATCCGCTCCAGAACGGCTGACGGGGTCAGATGCAATTTGCGGGCAATTTCCGAATTGGTCGTGCGGGCCCCCGTCTGGAGGATTTGCAGAATTTGCTTGTCGGTCGTATCAACGGTCACAGAAAACCCCTTTCCGCTGCAGCAACTTTTTTTCGTAAAATCGCGTAGAAATCAAATATTTTTATGGACAATATTGCTATTATACTATAAAATTGTCAGCAATAAAAGTGTTTTATTAACAATTTTATAACCTAATGTTAAACCGAGGGTCAAGCGAACGATGGAATTCAAAACACCCCCCGCCGCTGGAGTCAATGAAATTATTAACATGGAAGAGACCTATGGTGCACACAATTACAAACCCCTGAATGTGGTCTTGTCGCGAGGCAAAGGCATCTGGGTATGGGACATTGAAGGCAAAAAATACATGGATTGCCTGTCGTCCTATTCCGCCATCAACCAGGGACACTGCCACCCCAAAATCAGGCAGGCAATGGTTGACCAGTGCGAAAAACTCACGCTGACCTCGCGGGCCTTCCGAAATGATCAGCTTGGCTATTTTTATAAAGAACTCTGCGAGTTAACCCACTCGCATTCGGTCCTGCCGATGAACAGCGGCGCTGAAGCCGTAGAAACGGCCATCAAGGCCGTCCGCAAGTGGGGCTATAAGGTCAAGGGGATTCCCGCCGATCAGGCGGAAATTATCACCTGCGCCGATAACTTCCATGGCCGGACCCTGGCGATTGTCGGGTTCAGCACCGAAGCACAGTACAAGGACGGCTTTGGCCCCTTCGCGCCGGGTTTCAAAACGATCCCCTTTGGCGATGCCAAGGCACTTGAAAAGGCCATTACTCCCAACACCGCCGCTTTTCTGGTGGAACCGATTCAGGGCGAGGCCGGAATCAAGATACCGCCGGCCGGCTATCTCAAACAGGTGCGGGACATCTGCACGCGCAACAATGTCATGCTGATTCTGGATGAAATCCAGACGGGCTTAGGCCGAACCGGTAAATTGCTGGCCGAAGAACACGAAGGCATCGAATCGGATCTGACCCTGATTGGCAAGGCGCTGTCCGGGGGGTTCTACCCCGTTTCAGCGGTATTGTCCAACAAAGAAGTTTTGGGCGTCTTTATGCCGGGCGACCACGGAAGCACCTTCGGCGGCAACCCGCTGGCTTGTGCGGTGGCCCGTGCGGCCCTGAAAGTCCTGACCGAAGAGCGTTCTGATTGAAAATGCCGCCGTGCAGGGTGAATACTTGATTTCCAAGCTGAAAGAGATTAAAAGCAGACATATCCGGGAAGTCCGCGGCAAAGGCCTGCTGATTGGAATCGAACTGGTCAAAGAGGCCGGCGGCGCACGGCGGTTCTGTGAAGGGCTGATGGAAAAAGGACTGCTTTGCAAGGAAACGCACGAAACCGTCATCCGGATGGCTCCGCCGCTGATTATTCAGCGGGACGATGTTGACTGGGCTTTGGAAAAGTTCAGAACCGTTTTCAGGGAACTTGACTAACTTATTTTAAGACAGGGAATTAGGATGACTGCAGCATTCAAAGGCCGGCATTTACTGACGCTTCTGGACTACAGCGCCGAAGAGATTGACGCGCTTCTGGATCTTTCGGCTAAACTCAAAGAAGACAAGAAAAATGGCGTCCCTCACAGGACCCTGGCCAACAAGAACATTGCGATCTTGTTCGAAAAACCGTCCACCCGTACCCGCTGTGCGTTTTCAGTTGCCTGTGCGGACGAGGGGGCACAATGTGTGTATCTGGGCAAAAACGATATTCATCTGGGACGGGACGAAACCGTCAAGGACACCGCCCGGGTGCTGGGGCGCATGTTTGACGGCATCGCGTTTCGCGGATTCAGCCACCGCACCGTCGAGCAGCTGGCGGAGTATGCGGGGGTTCCGGTTTGGAACGCACTGACGGACGCCTATCATCCGACGCAGGCGCTGGCGGATTTTCTGACCATCCGTGAAGAAAAAAAACAGCTTAAGGGAATCAAGCTGGTGTATTGCGGCGACGGGCGGAACAATGTCGCCAGTTCGCTGATGATCGCCTCGGCCAAGATGGGCACAAACATTACGGTTATTACCCATCCGTCCCTTTATCCCAGCCCGGCCTTTTTAAAACGGGCCAACGCCTGCATCGGCAGCCGGGGCGGCTCAATCACCGTGACTGATGACATCAGCGCCGTCAGGGGCGCCGATGTGATTTACAACGATGTCTGGGCGTCCATGGGCGAGGAAAGCGTGATTGCCGAACGGATCCGGCTGCTCAAGCCCTATCAGGTTAACATGGCGCTGTTTCAAAAAGCCAGCAACCCGGGCCTGATCTACCTGCATTGCCTGCCCTGCAATCACACGCATGAAACGCAGCTCGGAAAAGAGTTCCCGGATATATGTGAAACCAGCGACGAGGCCTTTGAGAGCGGTTTTTCGCGGGTGTTTGATCAGGCCGAAAACCGGCTGCACACCATCCGGGCGGTCATGGTGGCTACTTTGGGGAAATAAGCAGAAACGGACATGATACCCAAAAAAGTAGTCGTGGCTTTTGGCGGCAACGCGCTGCAGCAAAGCGGTGATAAGGGCGACATCGAATCGCAGTTTCGAAACGCCAAAGAAACCTGCAAACGGCTGGTGGACATCATTCAGGGGCGGTACAGCATCCTGATCACCCACGGCAACGGTCCGCAGATCGGCGAGATCATGCTCAAGGACGAATACTCCAAAGACCTGTTTTCGCCGATGCCGATGGATGTCTGCGGCGCCGAAAGCCGGGGCATGATCGGGTATATGATTCAGCGGTACACGGTCAATTATCTCAAGCAGCAGAAACGCTGCTACTCGATGAACTTCCCGGTCATCACCATTCTGACCCAGACCCTGGTGGATGCCGACGACCCGGCTTTTTCAAATCCGACTAAACCCATCGGCCCCTACTACACGCGACAGCAGGCCGAGGCGATGGAAAAAGAAAAGGGCTGGAAGATGGTCGAGCAAAAAGACGGCTACCGCCGGCTGGTTCCGTCGCCGGCGCCGGTCGACATCATCGAAGGTCCGGCGATTCGAACCCTTTTCGCCGAAGGATGGATTATTATCGCCTGCGGCGGCGGCGGAATTCCGGTCATCCAGCGCAAAGACGGGACCCTGTACGGCATTGAAGGCGTTGTGGACAAAGACCATACCGCCGCGATGCTGGCACGGATTGTCAATGCCGATATTCTGCTGATTTTAACGGCGGTCGAAAAGGTCTCCCTGAATTTTGGAAAACCCGATGAAACGGTTCTGGACACCATCACCGTTGAGCAGGCCAAACAGTATCAGGCCGAGGGTCATTTCCCCGCGGGAAGCATGGGGCCTAAAATCGCCGCCGCCATTCGCTTCGTCGAAGAAGGCGGAGAAAAAGCGATCATCACCTCCTTTAAGTGCGCCCTGAAGGCCTTGCAGGGAAAAACCGGAACAACGATAACAGCGTCATAAATCGAATGGAATAACCGAATTTTCGGCAAGCAGTTCAGCCATTGAACGGAAAGCAAGATGAAAGGAAAAAAGATGTCGGAAAAAGTGATTATTGTCGGTGCGGCCGGCAGAGATTTTCACAATTTCAACGTGTTTTTCAGAGACAACGCGGATTATGAAGTCGTTGCTTTTACAGCCGCTCAAATCCCGAATATTCACGGGCGCAAGTATCCGGTGGAGTTGGCCGGGCCTCGCTATCCGAAAGGAATTGACATTTACGACGAAAGCGAACTGGCACGTCTGATTCGCGAAATGAACGTCGATGTCGTTACGTTCGCCTACAGCGATGTCCCCAACAGCAAGGTCGTCCACATTTCAGCCATCGCCAATGCCAACGGCGCCAACTTTATGCTGCTGGATGCCCAGCGGACCATGATCAAATCCAACAAGCCGGTGATTTCCATTTGTGCAATCAGAACCGGCTGCGGCAAATCCCAGACCACCCGCAAGGTCTGCCGCATCCTGGGGGCGCTGGGCAAAAAGGTGGTGGCGGTTCGTCACCCCATGCCCTACGGCGACCTGAAAAAGCAGGCAGTGCAGCGATTTGCGACCTATAAGGATTTTGACATCCATGAATGCACCATCGAAGAACGCGAAGAGTACGAATCGCTGGTGGACATGGGCGTCATCGTTTACGCCGTGGTGGATTATGAAAAAATCCTGCGAAGCGCCGAGCAGGAAGCCGACGTGGTGATCTGGGACGGCGGCAACAATGATACGCCCTTCTTCAAGGCGGATGTCAATATCGTCCTGTTTGACCCCCACCGTGCCAACCACGAACTGAATTACTATCCCAGCACCACCAACATGCTGCTGGCGGATGTGGCGATTATCAACAAGACCGACACCTGCAAGCCCGAACAGGCCGAGCATGTCAGGAAGAATATCCAGCAGTACAACCCCAGCGCCAAAATTATCATGGCCGAATCCGAAATCATCGTCGATGAACCGGAAAAAATCAAGGGCCGCAAGGTGCTGGTGGTCGAAGACGGCCCGACCCTGACACACGGCGGAATGACCTTCGGCGCCGGCGTTATCGCCGCCCAGCGTTGCGGCGCCGCCGAGATCGTTGACCCCAGACCCTTTGCGGTGAACAGCATTAAGGCGACGTACGAAAAATATCCGCACATAACCAATGTGCTGCCGGCCATGGGCTATGGCGAAAAACAGGTTAAGGAACTGCAGGAAACCATCAACCGTGCCGATTGCGATTATGTGGTGTTCGGAACGCCGTTTGACCTGCCGCGTCTGATGACAATCAAAAAGCCGACGCTTCGGGTTCGCTATGAATACAAGGATCGCAGCGATTCGCTCAAGCTGGAAGATGTGATCCTGGACGCCTTAAACCTGCGGTAGCCGCCGCGGACGACGCCTGACAAAAAACCTTTGCCCGGGTCGGTCCCAACGCCGTCCCGGGCAAAATCCTCTCTCTTCCGGCATTTTTTTACCGGGCCAGATACTGATTCATCGCCGCTGCAGCAATGCGCCCCTGCCCCATCGCAAGAATCACGGTCGCAGCGCCAAGAACAATATCCCCGCCCGCATAGACGCCCTCCATGGACGTTTTGCAGTTGTCATCGACGACAATGTTGCCCCACGTGTTAAACTCCAGCCCGGGCGTGGTCTGCTGAATCAGCGGATTGGCGTCATTGCCGATGGCCACAATCACCGTATCGACATCCAGCACAAACTCGCTGCCTTTGATGGCCACCGGCCGCCGCCGCCCGGACTCGTCCGGCTCGCCCAGGTCGTACCGCAGGCACTCCATACCGACCACATGGCCGCCAGCGTCGCCGAGAATGCGTCTGGGGCTTTGCAGCGTGCAGAACCGCACGCCCTCTTCTTTGGCGTGGTGGACTTCCTCGATGCGGGCGGGCATTTCCTTTTCGCTTCGGCGGTACACCAGATAGACATTCTCTGCCCCCAGCCGAACCGCCATGCGGGCCGCATCCATCGCCACGTTGCCTCCGCCCAGAACGGCCACATTTTTGCTGACGGCAATCGGCGTATCCGCCCCCCTGCCGAAGGCGTAGGCCTTCATCAGATTGGCGCGGGTCAGGTATTCGTTGGCGCTGTAGACGCCGACCAGATGCTCGCCTTCGATATTCATAAACTTGGGCAGTCCCGCTCCCACGCCGATATACACGGCGTCAAATCCGTCTTCCTTCATAAGCTGTTCGATGGTGCGGGTGCGTCCGACAATAAAGTTACAGACGATTTTGACGCCCATTTTCGATAAAACGTCGATTTCCTCCTGCACGATTGACTTGGGCAGACGAAACTCCGGGATGCCATAGACCATCACCCCGCCGGGCTTGTGAAACGCCTCAAAAACCGTTACCTCATGGCCGGCGCGGCGGGTATCGGCGGCCACCACAATACCGCCCGGCCCGGAGCCGATGACCGCTACTTTCTTGCCCGTTGTCGGGGCGACGGCCGGAACGGCGCCGCACCCTTTGGAAAGATCGGCCGCAAACCGCTCCAGCCGTCCGATGGAAACGCTTTGATTAACATCCTTGAATTTCAGTCCGACCGTGCATTTTTCCTGGCACTGGACTTCCTGCGGACAGACCCGCCCGCACACCGCCGGCAGCAGCGAATTTTCCTTAATGATAGTAATCGCTTCCTGGAACATTCCATTTGCGATCGCTTCCACGAACTCCCGAATGCGAATCCGAACCGGGCAGCCCTCCACGCAGGGGGCGTTTTTGCACTGCAAACAGCGCATCGCTTCCAGCCGGGCCTGCATCGGCGTATAGCCCAGCGCCACTTCGCTCATGGTGCTCCGCCGCCCAAGGGCATCCTGTGCCGGCATCTCCTGCGCGGGGATCGCAAAGCGGTCCTTTGGTTTCAGCAGGCCGGCCTGCTGTTTTTCAACCAGTTCCTGGAATTCTTTACTCTCGTTGGTCACAATGCCCTCGTTGTGAATGTGTTGGCAATCGAATCGCCTAAATAGTCGTTTTGTGGTGCAACCCGATTTTGCAGACATGCTCTCTGAACGCTTCATAGGCCTTCTGCTCAAGGGCTTTATAGGCGCTCATCCGTTTCATCATCAGGTCGAAATTGACCTGATGGCCGTCAAACTCAGGGCCGTCAACGCAGACGAATTTCGTTTTTCCGCCGACTTCCACCCGGCAGCCCCCGCACATGCCCGTTCCATCGACCATAATCGTATTCAGCGACACCTGGGTGGGAACCTCAAACTTCTTGGTCGTTTCGCAGCAGAACTTCATCATAATCGTCGGGCCGATGGCAATGGCCAGATTCGGTTTCGGGCTGCGCCGACAGACCGTTTCCAGCGGCTCGGTCACCACTGCTTTGCGGCCGTATGACCCGTCATCGGTAACGATAATCAACTCGTCGCTGAGCGTCCTAAACTCCTCTTCCAGAATCAGCAGTTCCTTTGTGCGGGCGCCGAGAATACTGACAACGGTATTGCCGGCCTCTTTGAGGGCGGCGGCAATCGGCAGTAGCGGCGCAATGCCGATGCCTCCGCCGACACATACCGCCGTGCCAAAATTTTCGATATGCGTAGGCCGTCCAAGCGGCCCGGCAACATAGCCGAGGGCATCGCCCTCGTTCAGTTCGGCCATTTGGGCAGTTGCCTTGCCGACCCGCTGGAAAATCAGCCGAATCGTCCCCTGGGCACTGTTGGCTCCGGCAATGGTCAGCGGAATACGCTCGCCGGCGTCCGGGTCGGGAGAAACAATCACGAATTGACCCGCCTTGCGGGCACGCGCCACCAGCGGGGCCTGGACATCCACCTGAAAGACGTTTTCCGATAACTGACGCTTGCTTAAAATCTTAAATGACACGTCCGGTTTCCTTGTTAAATCGTGTTAGTGCCGATTACGCGAAACGGTCAGGTTAACAATAATCGAAACGCTTTACAATCTCTTTTCGGCCCGGCGAGGGACACATGACGGCTAAAAAGAGGCATTTTTCTGCACTGAAAAAATCTTCAGAATCAGCCGTTCCATCGCGGCGGACGCGGTGGTCTGACCTGTTTTGAGGCCGATATCAATCCGGCCCAACTCCGCCAGTATGCGGCCAATCTGCGGCAGCGAAAGCCGAGCGGCCTGCCGAAGAAATTCCTCGGTTTTGAAGCGAACCCCTGCCTTTGCCGCGGCCTGCTGCGGGGATGCGCCCTGTTCGATCATCGCCTTGGCGCGAAACAACCGCCGGAAATGGAATCCGAACGCCCCTACCACCGTGTATTCCGTATCCCGGTCTGCCCCGAACATCGCCCGAAGCCGCGTAATGGCATCGCCCGTGCGTTCCGCGGTTATGGCGTCGATTACATCAAACGCATTAAACAAGCGGTTTTGACCAATCAACGCCTCAATATCCTGCATGGAAACCGTTTTCGCCGGAGCGACATACACCGCCAACTTGTCCATTTCCCGGCATAAGCGGCCCGGGTCATCGCCTGCCAGTTCGACAAGAAAACGACTGCACGAGCCGTCCAGCCGGATGCCGTGGGTCTGCTGGGCATAAGCCGTCACATACGCCGGCATCTGATAGGACTTTATGTCCGCCACTTCAATTAGCCCGCCTGCCGCCTGCAGTTTCTTATGAAGCCGCAGGCGTTTGTCCCAAGAGGTTGCCGTCAGAATCAACAGGCCGGACGGGCTGGGGGTATCGATGTATTTTTCCAGAGATTCAAGGTTTTCCTTGATAAAGGGTTCGGCACCTTTAATCAGCACGACCCGCCTGGAAGCCAGAAACGGAAGGGTCGCAAGTTCCTCCAGAACGTCGCTCATCCGAGCCTCGTCCGCCTTGGGCTCATACAGCGCCATGTCCCGTTCCTGCGGGTCGAGCAGCGCATCCAGCAGGCATTGGCATTCCCGGCTGACTAAAAACGGATCGGCCCCATAGATAACTGTAAATCCCGCCGGCGATTTCTGTTTGTCCGTTTTTTTTGCCACATTGCATCCGCTATTGGGGGTTCGGCTCGCCCTCGGCACCTGTATCGTCTTCTTCAACAATCAGCCGTTCGGCCGCAACGAGTTTATCGCCCTCCTTCAGCGAAATCATACGCACGCCGGCGGTGTTTCGGCCAATGGCCCGCACCTCGTCCAGCCCCGTACGGACAATCATCCCGTTGGCGGTAATCATCATCAGCTCGTCATCGTCGTGAACCGGCTTGATGGCAACCACCTTGCCGTTCCGTTCGGTCGTCTTGATATTAATCAGGCCGATGCCGCCGCGTCCCTGGGCACGGTAGTCCGACAATTCCGTCCGCTTGCCGTAGCCGTTCTCGCAGACCGTCAGCAGGAAGGCCCCTTCCTCCGCAATCACCATCCCGACGACACGGTCGTCTTCCCGCAGCGTAATGCCGCGCACGCCGTGGCTGACGCGCCCCATCGAACGAACGGCGGACTCGTGAAAACGAATGGCCATCCCGTCGCGTGTGCCGAGAATAATGTCATTCTTGCCGGAGGTGATCGCCGCACCAATCAGAACATCGCCCTCATCGAGTTTGAGGGCAATCACGCCGCTGCTGCGGGGGTTGCCGTAGGCGCTCAGCGCCGTCTTTTTCACCGTGCCGTTCTGTGTCGCCATCACAAGCTGACGCTGATCGTCGAATTCGCGGACATTGATGATCGAGGTAATCTTTTCATCCTTGTCCAATTGCAGCAGGTTGATAATGGCGCGTCCCTTGCTTTGGCGGGACATGGCCGGCACATTATAGACCTTCAGCCAGTGACAGATGCCCCGGCTCGTAAAGAACATCAGCGTATCGTGCGTCGAGGCCACAAACAAATGCTCCAGGAAGTCCCCTTCCTTGGTGTCCGAGCCGATGACGCCCTTGCCGCCGCGCCCCTGTTTGCGGTAGGCATCAATTTCCATGCGTTTGATGTAGCCGCCGTGCGTAACCGTCACCAGCGTTTCCTCTTCGGCGATGAGGTCTTCCATTTCCAGCGTATCCGCTTCGTCCGTCAAAATCTGGGTGCGGCGGGCGCTTTTGTATTTTTCCCGTATTTCCAGCAGGTCTTCCCGAATGACATCCAGCTGCAGGTCCCGGCTGGCCAGCAGCGCCTCAAACCCGGCGATTTTTTCCGCCACTTCGGCGTATTCCTTGGCCAGTTTTTCGATTTCCAGCCCCGTCAGCCGCTGAAGTTGCATCGTCAAAATCGCGTCCGCCTGCGGCCCGGACAGAAAGTGGTCGTTTTTCGTGCGGAGTTCGACAAATTCCGCCGGCAGCAGTTTGCGAAGAATTTCACTTTCCGTCAGACGCAGCGGTTTTTTCATCAGGTTGACCTTGGCAGTCGGGCCATCCGGCGACGATTTAATCAGGGCGATGATTTCGTCGATATCGCTGACGGCCAGAATCAGGCCTTCCAGGATATGCGCCCGGTTGCGGAACCGCCGAAGCAGATGCCGTGTGCGCCGCCGAATCACGGTCAGGCGATGGTTAATGTACAGCCGGAGCATCTGCTTGATATTGAGCGTTTCCGGGCGGTTATTGACCAGGGCCACATTGTTGACCGCAAACGTCGTTTGCAGCGGCGTAAAGCGGTACAGCTTGTTCATGACCACATTGCTGTCGGCATCCTTTTTCAACTCCACCACAACCCGCAGCCCCTTGCGGTCGGATTCGTCGCGAATATCGGCGATTTCGTCAATCTGGCCGTCGTGGACGCAGTCGGCAATCTTGGCGACAATGGTGGTCTTGACGACCATATAGGGAATTTCGGTAATAATGATGCTTTCTTTGCCGCGTTTGTTGGTTTCCACATGGGCTTTGCACCGCACCCGCAGGTGTCCCCGGCCGGTTACATAGGCGTCCATAATGCCTTTTCGCCCGCAAATTACTCCGCCCGTCGGAAAATCCGGCCCCGGCAGCCGTTCCAGGATGTCCTTAAAGCCGCAGTCCGGGTCTTCAATCATCAGCAGCAGCGCATCGCACACCTCCCCCGCATTATGCGGCGCAATGTTCGTCGCCATGCCCACCGCAATCCCGCTGGCGCCGTTGACCAGCAGGTTGGGAAACTTGGCGGGCAGCACCGTGGGTTCATGGCGGGTCTCGTCATAGTTGGGCACAAAATCCACGGTGTCCAGTTTCAGGTCTTCCAGCATGTCCGTGGCCGCCTGGGTCATCCGGGCTTCGGTATAACGCATGGCCGCGGGCGGGTCGGCGTCGATACTGCCGAAATTGCCCTGCGGGTCCACCAACTGAACGCGCATGTTCCATTCCTGCCCCATACGCACCAGCGTGCCGTAGGTGGCCTGGTCACCATGCGGGTGGTAATTGCCGCTGGTATCGCCGACGATTTTGGCGCATTTGCGGTGTTTGGAACGAGGCCCAAGGCCCAGGTCGTTCATCGCCACCAGAATGCGACGCTGGGACGGTTTAAGCCCGTCCCGTACATCCGGCAGGGCGCGGGCGACAATCACACTCATGGCGTAATTGAGGTACGAATTCTTGAGTTCATCAAGAATCTGCATATCTTCAAAATGTTCCGGCTGAACGATTTCTTCTGTGTTTTCGTCCATAAAATTTCTGTCCTTTTGACTCCAAAATTGACCGGGGCTGCAAACTCTCTAAACCCCGTATTTATAGAAAGGAATAGTGTACCCGCCCCCGTAAGAATTGTCAACGAATCCTTCTTAATTTATAAGCCAAAATTCGGCATTTTCAGAGTAATTATGCGGGTTTTTGAAGGGGGTTTCACAACCCGAAAAAATGTGCAAAAAATCGCAGAATCCGGCATTGTGGACGAAGCGCCTCGCTTCGGCATAAAACAGCAAAATTCCACCCTCTTCGTCAATCGAAAATTGTCACTCCGCTTGGTCCGTCAATATTCCCGTTCGCCGCCGCCGTAAATGACCTTGATTGTGCCCCAATTGGGTATCATCGGCGGAAAATTCGGCAGGGGTCTGAAGGCCTGCGACCAATAGACCATAACCGCTTTTCCCATCATGTAGTCGCGCGGTACAACTCCCTCATCGTAGGTTTGCCCGTTGTTGCCGATGCCCTTTGTCGGCCAAAGCCGTCCGTCCAGGCTGTTGTTGCTGTTGTCGCCGCAAACAAAGAACTGGTCGTCCTTGAGGGTGAACGGGGTTTCGTCGGTGGCCCGCAAAGAATACCCCTCTTTGCCCATATAAAAAATATCCCGAAACAGCCCGACATGCCGGATTTGGGCTGGTCCGGCGGCAAAAATCTGCACCCGTGGCGGCTTTTCGTCAGAGGACTCCTGCCGCGCAAACCCTGCATCGCCGGAAAGGTCATACGCCAAGCGCTTTTGTCCCCAGCGCAGCACCAGCAGCTGGTCCACGCAGGCAAATTCAAATTTCTCAAAACGCCCCTGCTCTGCACGCCCAATCAGCATCGGCAGCCGCAGGTCGGTCGTAACCCCGTTGACAGTCCTGGTCAGAACCAGCGACCCGCCGAATTCAACCCGGGCCGAATAAAGAACGCCGTATTTTTCAAGCGACGCCCCGATATACCCCTCTGTGCCGCCGGGCCGGGCAAAAAAATTGATCATCAGGTCGCTGACAACCGGTTTGCCGAAATTGTCCGAACTGTCATTGTAGCTGCACATCGCCTGAAAATCATGCGGATTGGCCGAAACATACGACAGGGTGTGCCGCCGCCCTGAAGCATCGTGCAGCGAAAAAACGGCATCCTTCAGCTCCCAGCCCGAATCCTGCTCGTTTTGAAAGGGCATCGCTGAGGGACCGTCCGGCGTGTTTTGTTCCTGCCCGGCGGAGTTATTCGAAAGGTCCGCCGCCGCAAGCGGCTGGTAATCCCGCAGAAAAATAGGTATCCACAGTTCGTTCTGTACATTGGCGGGTTTCCGGGCGATTTTCCCGTCGATAAACACATCGCCGCGTATGAGTTGCACGGTTTCGTTGGGAAGCCCGATCAGACGCTTGATGTAATTATCCCGGGGGTTGGTGGGATTTTTAAAAACCACGACATCCCACCGTTTCGGCTCATAAAATTGATAGATGGACTTCAAAACAAAGATGCGGTCGCCGTTCTTCAAATCGCCGGCGGCATAAGGCGGCTGGTAATAATCGCAGTTGCCGCACCAGGGTCGGCCAAACTCCATCAAATCGCTGCCCACATCAAAGGCGTGGCCGCATCGAAGGCACCGCAGATGATAATGCGCGCCTCGCAGCGTTTCGGCCATGCTGCCGGTGGGAATCTGAAACGCCTGCATGGCAAACCCCTGAAACAGCAGCGCCAGGATAAACGCCACCAGCAGCCAATCCAGCAGCGTAACAACGCCCTCCACGGTATGCTGGTGCCGATGGGCTAAACTTTCATAAGGTTGTGGTCGTGTTTCTTCCATCTTGTGCAATGTTATCACCACGAAGAAAAATAAATTAAAATAAAAATCTCCGTGTTGTTCGTGTTCTTCGTGGTTTTAATCCCCGCCGTAAATAATCTTCATCCCATCCGCAAAGGGTATCCATCGAATCGGTTCTTTCATCAGCCGATAACCGCCGGGCCAATGCACAAAAAACGCCTTTCCAACCAGATAATCCTTCGGGACCACCCCGGCCGGGTAACTGTCCTGGCCGGGATTGGCCTTGCCCTCCCGGTCCCAGAGCCGGGAATCCAAACTGAAAGGACTGTTGTCGCCGCAGGCAAAATACTCGTCCTTACGCAGAATCATCGGGTTGTCTTTCGTGGCCCGCCTGATATTTTCGGAGATATAATGAATATCTCTGTACAGGCCGATGTGTGTCAGCCGCACCCTGCCGACGCCGAGAAGCTGAACGTCCGGCTTAACCAGATACCCCGTGCCGGCATCCTCAATCCCCGTCCCCAGGTCATGAACCAACGTGGAGTTTCCATATTCCAGCACAAGCTGGTGATCCAGGGTCGCAAACCGGAAGCGGGATATCCGTTTCAGCGTCTCCGGCCGGCAAGTCCCCGCTGCCAGCACAACCGGCTGTTCCGCCGGCGCCAGTCGGACAATCTCCATCGTCCCGTCGGACCGTATCCACCCTTCATAAGCAATTCCGTATTTGCGAATCTGGGCGCCTGCCGCAACCGAATCCTCTATCGACAGGCAGTATTCCGCCATCACATCGCTGCACAGCGGCATGTAGGGGAAACTGGCCGGGTCATCGTAGGCATACGTCGCCCGAAAATCATTCCCCAGCCGATCATTGTACTGAATGCGGTGAACGGTCGCATCCGGGCTGTTCAATTCAAAAACCGTCGGCCCATCGGCGGACAGGTTCCATGCGGATGTTCCCGCTTTTTCAAACGGCTGCTTCCATGTATGGCCGTTGAAGCTTTTTTCCTCCGGCCGGGCAGGCGGGTGGTCATTGTCATAAACCGTCATCCAAAGCTCTTCCTGCACATTTCGGGGTTTCCGCTGGATTTGGCCGTTGATGTAAATATCGCCGTCGATAATCTGCAATGTTTCACCCGGCAGCGCCACGCACCGCTTGATGTAATTAATGCGGGGGTCGAGCGGATTTTTGAAAACAATGACATCCCACCGCCTGGGCTGGAAAAACTGGTAGATGCATTTTTGAACAAAGATTTGGTCGCCCTTGAAGACCGTCCGCGAATAGGCCGGAACGGACTTGCCGTTCTTATAGACATAATAGCGGCCGTCGCTGGCTCGGATAGGCGCCGGTTCTGAATACCCGCAGCTTGGACAGCGGGAAGACCGCATCTGTCCCCCTTCCCGCGGGCCGATAGGAACAACCGCGGAGGGGGTGTAGTTGTCGGGCATTCGGAGGTTCGTGCCGGGAACGGGATAATGCCGGGCGATAAAGTCATGGTCATAGCGGAATCCGCATTGGCCGCACCGAACCCGAAAATGAGCGCCCCGCAGGGTTTCGGCCATGCTGCCGGTGGGAATACGATAGACCTGCATCACAAAAATAATAAAAACCAGCGTGCTCGCAAAGGCGGTGAGCAGCCATTCGATGTTGTGGTAAACGCCGTCAATTTTGGCATTACCGCTGAAAATCCGGTTTTTTTCAGGGCCTGTGGGCACGTTTTTCATAGTCCTCAAAAATATATAAGTAGATGATTATGAACAAAAAAAGGAGATTCGTCAAATACAGATTTCCACAAAACACGGAAAATTCATCGAAAACCGATTTTTTGTAAAATTTTGGCTTTTGCGGCGCAAAAAAAATCTTAAAAAAAAGGTTGATGCATCGAAGTCGTTATTGTATAGTAGTTTGCAGTAAGCGAAATCGTTACCCGAAAATAGCAGTGCGGGTTGACCATTGTATGGAAGAAAAGAAATAATTTTAAGATCAAGAGGGTAGCAGATGTCAACAATTACAAAGAAAGATCTCATTGACAGAATTTCTGATGCCACCCAGGCAAAACGAGTCGTTGTTAAACGCATTGTTCAGTACTTTCTGGACGAGATCGTAACTGAGCTGGTTGCTGATAACCGGTTGGAGTTTCGCGATTTCGGCGTTTTTGAAACGCGAAGCCGCACCGCTCGCGTCGCGCAAAACCCCAAAACGCTGGAACACGTTAAAGTTCCCTCCAAGCGCAGTGTCAAGTTCAAAATGGGACGGCTCTTAAAGGAGCGGCTTTCCGACAACTCACCGCTTGCCCAAACACAGAACCCCAAATAATGCCGCCGCGGCATCTATACCGGTTGGGCCGATGAGTTAAACTGACAAAACGCAAGAGTACAGAGCGATGGAGAGTGCTGGCATGACCGAAGGCAAGGTCAAGTGGTACGACAAGAAAAAAGGCTACGGTTTCATTTCGAGTGAAACCGGCGGCGATGTTTTTGTTCATTATACAAGTTTTTCCAATGGGTCTTTGCGGTCGCTGAACGACGGGGATGCGGTGGTTTTTGATGTTGTCCCCGGTGAAAAGGGATTACGCGCTGCCAATGTCGCCCTGAAAGCAGGTCCTCACACAGCGGCGTCGTCCGGCGCATAGTTCCGCCCGGCGGTTTAAGACCCGCGGAGAAAAAGATTGCAAAATGTGGGGGGGTGCTGTTGCATCAGCGGAAGCAGCTGATGCGTTTGATTGAGAAGAAAGGATGTCCTCGATAACATCCCAACAAGCGCTGGATTGCCGGGTGCTTGTCCTAAACAAGCACTACCTGGCTCTTCGTGTTATCTGTGCACGCCGTGCGTTTTCCCTGCTGTGCCGCAATCTGGCGGAAGTCGTCTGGTGCGACGGCGGCGCCTATGCAAATTACAATTTTCAAAGCTGGAAGGAAGTCAGCGAGGCCAAACGCACCTTTGAGGCGCATAAGTACGACTGGATCAGCACTGTCAATTTTGACATCGCCGTGCCGCGCGTCATTCGCCTGCTTTGCTACGATCGCCTTCCCGGCAAGAGCGTCAAATTCAACCGCCGCAACCTGTTTGCCCGCGACAACAGCCATTGCCAGTACTGCGGCAAAAAGTTCCCGCTGTCCGATCTTTCTCTGGACCATGTCATCCCCCGCCGGCTCGGCGGCGAAACGACATGGGACAATATCGTGTGCGCCTGTATGAAATGCAATGTCAAAAAAGGCGGGCGGACTCCTACACAGGCAGGGATGAAACTGGTTCGGACACCCGAAAAACCCCGACGCAACCCCGTGATTCATGTCCACTTAAACCATGAGCGGTACAGCAGCTGGAAGCAGTTTCTGGACCATGCCTACTGGTCGGTGGAATTAACCTAAAATCGCCTCCCGACGGGGTCTCTTCATTTCAGCGCCGTTCCGTAAGCGAGAATCGCCGCACCGCCGGTCTTTTTCTCCTGCCGGCTTTCGGTCATGGTGGTTTCGTAGCGCACATTCCAGACGACTTTCGCCCCCTGTGCCCGGGCCTGCTCAAGCATCCGCAAAACGGCTTCCCGACGCGCCCGCTCCATCAGCGTTACATACGACTTCATCTCCCCGCCAAAGAACCCCCGAATCCCTGCCGCAAACACCTTAAAATAGTCCGTGGCAATCACCGCCGCCCCCATCACCAGAAACGGCTGGGTATTTTCAAGCTGCGGCGGGATGGTTTTCAGGTTCGTCACGAGAATATCCCGATACTCTTTTTCACGCTCCGCAAGCCGGCGAAAATGATGCAGTTCAATGCCTTTGCCGACAATCAAACCCATCAGGACCAGAAACAGCGGAATCAGCAGTTGAAGTAAAGCTTCCATCGCGGTTTTCTCCTATGCTGGATTTTGTGCCGGCTGGGCGGGGGTATCGGCAGCGGCGACAACCGCCGTGCCGTAAGCGTACAATTCCGCCGCCCCGGAGGTGATGGAACTGGTCGCAAAACGCACATTGACCACGGCGTTGGCTCCCAGCTGCTGGGCCTGTGCCAGCATCCGGGCCATGGCCTCCCGGCGGGATTCGACCAGCAGTTCCGTATAGCCGGTCAATTCGCCGCCGACCAGATTCTTCAGCGACGCCGCGATGTCACGCCCGATGTGCTTGGCCCGGACGGTGTTGCCCTGCACAAGCCCTTTGATCTGAACAATCTTATACCCCGGAATCGTCTCCGTATTCACAACAATCATAAAACCTCCCTGCTAAAATCAACCGGTGACTGGTTTACGAGTTTTGAGTTCTTGGTTCATCGTTTTAGAAAAACCATCCAAACTATATCGAAAAAAACCGACTCTGGCAACTGAAAAATGGCTTGCTTTTGTTCGCCGAAAGAACCCGCCCGCACCGCCGCTCCGGTCATGATGTCGCCGCTACAGCCGAAGCTGGTGGACAGGTTGTACGAATTCTGCCCGGAATCCTTGACCGTCCGCATCCACTGGCTGATATTGCCGTCCTTGGGAGAGCTTTTGGGGGATTAGTCGATTTTGATGATGTCCTGGTATTGGGGAACCATGACGTTCCAGCCGGTTTTTTCGGTGAGAAATGCTTTGAAGCTGTGGGCGGCTTCTTTTTCGCCGTGGACAACGAAGACCTTTCGGGGAGCGCTTTTAATAGACCCCAGCCAGGTCAGCATTTCTTCCCTGTCGGCGTGGGCCGAAAAACCGCTGACCTTGATGATCCTGGCCCGAATCGGATACGTCTGCCCCAAAATACGGACTTCATCGCCGGATTTTGAATCAAGGATGGTGCGGCCGAGGGTGCCGGCCGCCTGATAGCCCACGAACAGCACCGTGCTTTCGGGACGGGTAATGTTGTTAACCAGGTGGTGTTTGATGCGGCCGCCGGTACACATGCCGGAACCGGCGATAATCATAATCGTGCCCTTGATATGGTTGATGGCTTTGGATTCCGCGGTCGATTGGACAAGCTTGAGTCCCCGGAACGAAAACGGCGAGCCGTTCTGCACGACCAGGCGAGCCATATTCGCATCATACAGTTCCGGGTGCTTCTTAAAGACCTCGGTTACCTTGACGGCCATCGGGCTGTCCAGAAACGTCATGATGTGCGGGATGCGGTCTTCCATGAGCAGCTCGTTCATATAGTACAGGACTTCCTGGCTGCGTTCGATGGAGAAACTGGGAACGACGATATTGCCGCCGGCGCTGAAGGTGTCGCTGACCGCCCGACAAAGCTGCTCCTTGGTGTCTTCGACCGTCGTATGCTGCCGGTCGCCGTAGGTGGACTCGACGAGAATGTAGTCGGCTTGCTCGAACACCGCGGGATTTTTGAGGATGGGCTTTCCGATGCGTCCCAGATCGCCGGTAAAGAGAAGGGTGCGTTTTTCGCCGTTGAGGGTCAGCGCCACGCGGATGATGGAAGCACCGAGGATGTGGCCGCCCGGGTGAAAACTGACCTTCATATCGGGGCCGATGGGAATGACCTGTTCAAACGCCACGGGAGCAAACAGCGGAAAACAGGCCTCGGCGTCCTGAACGGTGTAGAGCGGTTCGACCGGCCGGGGCGGGGTATAGTTGGCCTTTTTGTGACGTTTACGCTTGAATTCGGCGTCTTCTTCCTGAATCTTTCCAGCATCGGCCAGGACGATTTTGGCGAGTTCAGCGGTGGCTTCGGTGCAGTAGATTTTGCCTCTAAAGCCCTCTTTGACGAATTTGGGCAGCAGGCCGCAATGATCCAGGTGGGCATGGGTCAGCAGCACGGCATCGAGACCGGCAGGGTCCACGCCGAAATCTTCCCAGTTGCGGTTCTGGAGGTCGCGTTCCTGATACAGGCCGCAGTCAATCAAGACCTTGCTGTGGTTAAACTCCAGCAAGTGCCGCGAGCCGGTAACAGATTCGGCGCCGCCCAGAAATCGCAACTGAAAATTCATGCCTGCTCCCTGACAAAACCTATGGCCCCCCCCCCGCTTATTGGGGCTGGGCCGGGGTTGGAACGCTCTGGGGGCTTAGGGACTGCCCCATGAGGTCGGGCCGAATGAACAGGTAGTACAGTTTGCCCTCTTCGTACACCTGCCCGGCCATTTTTCCGGCCCCGTCGCCAACGCCCATATAGACATCGCAGCGGCCGGGGGCACGGATGGCACCGCCAGCGTCCTGATCCAGCGCAAAGCCGGTATAGGAGGCCTTTTGCACTGCCCCGCCCGCCGTCGGACGCGGCAGACGGGTCTTGAGGAAGGTCACGCTGGCCCGCGGGTAGATGGCCTTATCGGTGGCGATGGAACGCATCGCCAGCACGGGTTCATTCAGACAGCCCCGCGGGTTGCCGCTGTCAGTACGGAAAAAGACATACCGCGGATTCAGATAGATGTATTTTTCCACCTGCTGGGGATTGGCCTTGAAATAGTCGATCATGGCCTTGAGCGACAGGCCCGACGCGGGAACGACGCCGTCCTGAATCATCTGGCGGCCAATGCTTCTGTACTCGTGGCCGTTGTTGGCAGCGTAGCCCAGTGTGACCATTGTCCCATCGGGGGTGCGAAGCAGAGCCGACCCCTGCACATTGGCGATATACACTTCAAAGGGGTCCGCCAGCCAGGCGATTTCCTGCCCTTTGAGCATTCCGGATTGTTCGATTTCTTTGCGGGCGGGGTATTTCCGCAGCGAGCCGTCAGGCATCCGCTGGCCGAGGATATCGCCTTTTTCATTCTTGACCAGGTCCTGCGGCTGTTTATACAGCGGGTAGCGGTACTTGTCGGAAGGCGTCAGCGAGCCGTCGAAAATCGGCGTGTAGTAGCCGGTGAACAGGACGGTCCCCTTGTCATCGCAGCCGACGGACTGATAAACCTCAAACTTGCTGCGGAGAGCTGCCTGCAGGTCCTTGCCGTAGAGGCCGCTGTCCAGCAGTTCGGCCATGGCCTTCAAACTGGCCACTGCCCGATCGTGCGTGATGTCCGCCATGGGGAAAAACTGCTTGCTGGAGGGTTTGGACAGGTAACTGAGCGAGTTGTGGATGCCTTCCCGCATATCCTTGAGGTTATAACAGGCAAACGTCATATCCGGAATCATTGCCGGGTCGGTAATCTTCCGGAGGGCATATTGCCCGGGGGGAAGCGGCTTATTGTAATCCGGTGCTTCAACCTTCTGGGCGCTTTTGCAGCCAACCATTACCAGACATGCGGATACGACCGCGACAAAGAAAATTCTCTGTTTCATAGGGACTCCATCATCTCAATCAATAAACTCCGTTTTCTTTTGCTTAACCGTGTTCACGGACACGGGTTAGGGCTATTATGACCATTTGGTCCGTTCTGTCAATCTTTTTACACATCGAATAATCCGCCGCTCTTTCTTTAATGAAAGAAAAGCATTGACAATTTTCCCCAAACATCAGAGAATGGGTCTTGAATCGGAAACTGTCCATTGCACTATTGTTTAAGGAGCAAAATATATGAAGACGTTACAGACGGTTTTACTGGGGTTGGCGGCAGTGTCATTTTTGGGATGTACGTCAGGGAAAAGCTATCATCATACCAGCTTTGACTTTTCCAAGATCGATAAAATAGCGGTCGTGGATGTCATTGGTCCGGTCGGCAGCGAAGCGGCGAAAAACCAAATTGCCGACTTTTTTATGATGGAACTTCTTCAGAAGGGCTACTCCCCTATCGAACGCGCCCAGGTACAGATTCTGCTCAACGAGCAGAAATTCCAGGCCTCGGATATTACCAGCAGCGAGGGGGCCGTCCAGGCAGGCCGAATCCTAAACGTTCCGGTGATTATGTACATCAATGTTCCCAAGTTCGGCGATAATATCTTCATCACGGCCAAGATGGTCGATGTCGAGGACGGGAGCATTCTGTGGATGGGCGAGGGCAAGGGCTCCGGCGGCAAACTGCTGGGGACCGTCCTTGGGGCTGCCGCGGGAGCCATTGTCGGCGGAGCTGTTAGCGGCGATGAAGACCGTGTCCTTGGGGCAGTGGGCGGCGGTGCGGCCGGCGGTGCGGCCGGGTATCTGCTGACCCCGCAAACCGAAGAAAAGGTCCGTAAAATGACCGAAAAAATCTGCAAAACCATGCCGGTTCGCCAACCCGCACCGGTTAGCCGGTAAGCTTTTGGCGCTTGAAATACCGCACATCTGAGACCCTGTATGAAACCAAGAACGGTTAAAATCGGCATGGTGGGATACGGTACCGTCGGGACGGGCGTTGCCAGAATTCTCGTCGAGAACGCCGATGAAATTACCGCACGGACGGGCCTCAAACTGGAGCTGGCCTGTGTTGTGGATAAAGATATGGAAACTCCGCGGGAATTCCAGATTCCCAGGGTGCTTTTAACCGACAAACTGGAAACCCTGCTCAACAACCCTGACATTGAGGTCGGGCTGGAACTGGTGGGCGGCACGACAATTGCCAAAGACATCCAGATTCAGATGCTTAAGGCCGGCAAGCATGTCGTAACCGCCAATAAGGCCCTCCTGGCTGAACACGGCCCCCACCTGTACCAGGCGGCTTTGAAGGCGGGCCGCTGCATCGGCTTTGAAGCAAGCTGCTGCGGGGGTATCCCGATTGTCTCAATCCTTCGGAGCGGTCTGGCGGCCAACCGCATCAGCGGTCTTTACGGCATTTTCAACGGCACCTGCAACTATATTCTGACCAATATGGCCGGTTCCGGCATACCATTTGCCGAGGCGCTCAAAGAAGCTCAGTCGCGCGGCTTTGCCGAAACGGATCCAACACTGGACATCAGCGGTACAGACACCGCTCACAAACTGGCGATTTTGGGGGGGCTGGCATACCACTGCCGGATTGATATGGATGACATTTATATCGAGGGCATCGAAAACATTGATCTTGCCGACATTCGCAGCGCCCTTGAGATGGGGTATGTTCTCAAACTGCTTGCCATCGGCGAAAAAACCGCCGACGGGAGAATCTCCCTGCGGGTGCATCCGTCGTTTATCTCCCAACATACGCCGCTGGCCCGCGTGGACGGCCCGTTTAATGCGGTCAGCGTCTTCGGCAACGCCGTCGGCAATACGATGTATTACGGACGCGGCGCGGGCATGATGGCGACCGCCAGTGCGGTTGTAGCCGACATCATCGACATTGCGACCGGCAGCAATCCGCGGCTGTTTGAAACGATGCCGATGGCTACGGAAACGAGGCATCCGGCGCAGTTTAAGCCCATCGAGGACATCGACAGCCGGTTTTACCTGCGGATTATGGCCAAGGATGAAGCGGGCGTTTTCGCCAGATACGGCCAGACGCTGGGCAAACATCGCATCAGCATTCGCGGTGCCATACAGCACGAATGGACCGGGCCGGACAATACGGTGCCGGTTGTCATTACCACCCATCCGACCCCTCAGAAAAACATGACCGCGGCGCTGACGGAACTGGAGCAGCTGAATGTCATCCACGGCAAGCCGGTTTGCATCCGCATTGTTGACATTCCGGAGGATAAAGAACAGTGAATATGAAATATGTGATTATTGTGCCGGACGGCGCGGCGGACAATCCGCAGTCCTGTTTCGGAGGCAAAACTGTTATCGAGGCCGCCGCAACGCCGAATATGGATAAAATCGCGATGGACGGCCGTCAGGGCATCTGCCGGACGGTTCCGACGGGAATGACGCCCGGCAGCGATGTGGCGATGATGAGCGTGCTGGGGTATGATCCGGCGAAGAACTACACCGGTCGCGCCCCGATCGAAGCGGTCGCACAGGACATTCCGCTGGGGCCACAGGACTGGGTGTTTCGGTGCAACCTGGTGACGACGGCGGACGAAAAAATGGTTGACCACAGCGCCGGTCATATTTCGACAAAAGAGGCCGGAGCGCTCATCGGCGAGTTGGCCAAAGCGATTGCCCTGGATACGGTGTCCCTGCACACCGGCGTCAGTTATCGGCATTTGTGCGTGATTAAAGGCCACGATTTTTCCAAAGTTGTCACCTGCCCGCCGCACGATTTTATCGGTGAAAAGTTATCCAAAATCCTGCCGAAGGGGAAAAACTCCGAATTCTTGAATACCCTTATCGCAAAATCGGTGCAGTTGTTTGAAAACCACCCCATCAATAAGGTGCGCCGAGACCTCGGCGAAAATCCCGTTACCACAATCTGGCTCTGGGGACAGGGGCAGAAAGCCGGAATGGAACGGTTTGAGAAGAAATACGGCAAGAAGGGCGCAGCCATTACCGCGGTGGACCTGGTTCGGGGGCTGGCAAAACTGATTGGCTTTGACCTGATCAGTGTTCCCGGAGCAACCGGTTATGTGGACACCAATTATGCGGGCAAAGGGGAAGCGGCCATAGAGGCCCTGGACAAATATGATGTTGTGCTGGTGCATATTGAGGCGCCGGATGAGGCCAGCCACAGCGGCAATCTCCATCACAAAAAACAAGCAATTGAGGCCATCGACAAATTTATCGTGGGGCCGGTTTATGAGGCCATTCAGACCTTCAAACATTACCGTATTCTGGTGATGCCCGACCACCCGACGCCGGTGGAAGAACGCTGCCATATCGGCGGGCCGGTTCCTTTTGCGATGGCCGGACACGGCATCAAAAGGGTACTCAATGCCAAGCCCTTCTGCGAGCGAAACAGCTTTGAATCGGGATTTGAGATTCGAAACGGCCCGGATATGATGGAATACTTTATTCAGCCATAATTGCGTGTTTGAGAGGTATTTTCGATTTTCAAGGACGTTTTTGGGCAGAATCGACCTTTGGGGAGTGCATCGGCGTATAAAAAAGACAGGGATTGCAATTGGCGAAAACCCGCCGAAAAACGCTGGAATCGAAATCCATATAAAGTGACGCGTTAAAAATGTAATGGAGGTGCTTTATGAAGGCAGGTGTCAAACAGTACGGATGGATTCTTTTATGGGTTTGCGCGTCTGTGGTTTGGGCAGATACATTTAAGCACAAGGAGACCGGGGAGGTTTTTACCGGATTTGTAACCCAGAGAAGCACAGGTGGCAAGACGCTCGTGTTTAACAGCGAAACGAGTAAACTGACGTCGGTTGTCCTGTCTGATTATGAGGTGGCCATTGACACAAAGGGGCGACGCGACAGCGTGGTACTGATTCAAATTATGCAGCCGGAAGTTCTGCTGTCACAGACCGTTTCCGAAAAAATCGCCGCTGCCATTGTTGACGCCTCCAACACCGGCCCCCAGGCGATTATTGTCCAGATTGACTCTCCGGGCGGGCGCGGCGACTATATGGCGATTATTGCCTCCGCCCTTTCGCAAACGACCAACTGCCCCACGGCGGCGCATATTTCCGGCGGACCGTACGGCGGCGCATTTTCCTCGGCGGCGGTACTGGCCCTGGCCTGTCAGAAAGTTTATATTGCACCCAGCGCCGGAATTGGCGCCGTCGGACCAGCGACCGGATTTGCCGGCGCCGCACCGAACTTTGAAGAATACCTCGCGACCTATAGCCCAGATTCGCTGGCCACGTACAACACCTATGTCTCGACCCTGGCTCAGCAAAACCATCGTCCCGCCCTGCCGGCCCGTGCGCTGGTGGACAAGCGTCTTTCCGTGGTCGAAGTAACCAATATCGACGGCAGCCGTCAATTCATCCAGAAAAGCGACCGTCAGCCGACCCAGACGATTGTTCGCACGCTGGCCGAAGGGTTGTCCGGCGCTTCGGCAGGGACTTCGAAACCCGCCGCGGAGAATATAGTGGGTGCTGTTTTGAATTTGACGCCGCAAGATGCCGTTGCGGTGGGATTGGCGGACAAAATCGCCGGTTCTGTTCCGGAAATCCTGTCAGATTTGAGTTTAGCCGGGGCCAAGGTGACCACCATGGGCAGCATTGACAACACTATCAAGCAGTATCAGGCCGCCCGCCGCAATATCGCACAGGGTCTTGCAACAATTGAACGGCTCGAGGAACAGACCGCAACGCTCGATGAGCAATTTATCGCGTTGGATGAACAACTGCGTACCGGCACGATGACCCGCGAAGTCATCCAGGGAGGGGGCCAGGTGTACCGTCGCCGAAGCGGCGAACGAACGCCGCTGAATTATAACCGTTACACCGACCAGAATCCGGTCACAGCGAGAGACGACCGTACCCAGGGCACACGGACGCGAAACCCCCGCATTGAAAGCATCACAACGGTTGAACCGACGGCAAACATTGAGATTGTCCAAAGGCAGCTTGCGGATTCTCTGCGGAACCTCGTTGCGGAATATCGCCGAGTCATTAACCTGGCCAAGCGCTGGCCGGGAGGGCTTCCTGCCGAACTGCCGATGGAAACGCTTCAAAAAAATACGGATTCGGCCTCCTCGCAACTGGACAATCTGTACCGCTATCAACCTGTTTATCCGGATGTTCCTCAGCAGCCATCAGGTCGCCCTGTTCGCTAACGCTTTTCGCTGCAAAGAACTTCCAGCCGTAGCCCATATATAGTGGATTACGGCTTTTTATTTCACAATGGATAGAATATCCTTGACGTTTCATGGGAATTTTCATATCGTATTGCCTGCAAACTTTTCATGACAGGATGCAGTACATTCATGCCGCGTAAACACATGCGGTATCGAAAGGATAAACAGATGACTCGGTCATTCAATTTCAGCAGGTATATGTTTTTGCTGCCCGTTCTGTTTGTTTTCGGGTGCGGCCAGCCGGCGCCGAAGGCGGATTTATCTCAGCAGGATGTCGATCCTCGCAGCACGATTGGCGCGATAGCCACATACCAGGCCACAGAATCGACAGCCGTTCGCGGGATTGGGCTTGTTGTAGGTCTTGCGGGAACGGGTTCGGCGGAGTGCCCCCCCAGCATTCGCGAAGAATTAGAAAAATATATCTGGAAGCAGGTGCCGAAGGCAGGCGCGGTTAATCCGCGTCTTCTCATTGAAAGCCAGAATACCGCCGTGGTTGAGATCGTTGCGGTGATACCACCGCTGGCAACCCCTCAAAGCGGCTTTGATGTGTTTGTGCGGCCTCTCTCAAGCACCCAAACCACCTCGCTGGACGGCGGCTACCTTTATACCGCAGAACTGAAGGAAATGAGCCGCCTTGCGAGGGTCGAACAGTTCACCCAGTTTTCCAAGACCCTGGCAACCGCAGAAGGCCCTGTTTTTTCCAAAACATCCGGCGATGCTTCAACCCGAGAGTGGTATATTCTGGGAGGCGGGCGTTCAACGGAAGAAGGGTTTGTCAAACTAATCCTTAACGCGCCGAATTTCGTCGCGGCCAATGCCATTCGCAATCGGATTAATGAACGATTCGGCCCCAAAACCGCGATCCCCACATCCGCGGCGGAATGCACCCTCTATTTTCCGGCTCGATACATCGGGCAAAAACAGCGGTTTCTAAAAATGGTCTCAACCCTTATTCTTGCGGACAATCTGCAAATTCAGGATGAATATACACAAACCCTGATTCAGCGGCTTACGACAGAAACGGACAAAGAATCGGCCGAAATCGCTCTGGAAGGGATTGGCAAACCAGCGCTCGATAATTTGGCAAAACTGCTGGACCATCCTGATCCAGACGTTCGATTTTATGCCGCCCGCTGTATGTTGAATATCGGCGACAACCGTCCCCTGCCTGTGATGAGAAAGGTCATTTTAGATACCGCCAGTCCTTATCGCATTGAAGCCATCCTCACCGTTGGTCAAAACGCAAAACGCGACGATGCCCGTCCTATGCTGCTGAACGCCCTAAACGACCCCAACACGCCGGTCCGACTGGCCGCCTACGAAATGCTGGGACGCCTCAACAGTCCGGAGATTTCTCGAACGATTATCGCCAAGGGTTCCTTCGTGGTGGACAGGGTAACCTGCGGCGGCCCCAAGGCCGTTTATGTCTATCAGCAGTTATCGCCACGAATTATCCTGTTTGGCTCTCCGCTTTATTGTGAAAAAAATATCTTTGTCCAGTCAGATAACGACGCTATTACCATCAATGCTCAGGCGAATGACAAATATATTTCAGTGTCGCGCAAGCATCCCCTTCGGCCGCGAGTGGTCGGACCGCTGTATGCGGGCTATGAAGTGGGAAATTTGATACAAACGCTGGGGGAAGTGCCGGACGTCAAGGATTCATCGACGCCCCGTCCGGGATTGGCCGTTCCGTATGCAGAAATTGTCCATATTCTGCGGAAAATGTGTGGCCAGGAGGCCATTAAGGCACAATTTATTACAGGGCCGGAGCCCGTGAAGGATCAGGTTTTGCAGAATTTACCGGTTATCGGCCGATAATAGAGGAACGGCCTAATCAATTAAAACCGAGGTTTGAGGGTTTGTATGAAACTTGAGAAGATCACAATAAACGGATTTAAGAGCTTTGCTGATAAAACGGAACTGAAAATCAGCCACCCCATCACGGCCATTGTGGGACCGAACGGATGCGGGAAAAGCAATGTTGTGGATGCACTTAGGTGGGTTTTGGGGAACCAAAGCCCTAAAAGCTTGCGCAGCGGTCAAATGGCCGATGTGATTTTCAGCGGTTCCAGCAGCCGCAAGCCCAGCGGCATGGCGGAGGTTTCGCTGAGCTTTTCCGATGTTCGGGGGCTGAACCTCGAGCAGGATGAACTGCAAATCTCCCGGCGACTCTTTCGCAGCGGCGAAAGCGATTATTTGATCAACGGCAAATCCTGCCGCCTGAAGGATATTCGGGAACTGTTTATGGACACGGGTATCGGGGTCAGCGCCTATTCGATTATTGAACAGGGGCAGATTGACCAGTTGCTCAAGGCCTCCACGCAGGATCGACGCGTCATTTTTGAAGAGGCGGCGGGCATCAGCAAGTACAAGGCCCATAAGAAAGAGGCCCTGCGGAAACTGGAACGCACGGAGCAAAACCTGCTGCGTCTGGCGGATATTGTCGGGGAAGTCCAAAAGCAGCTCCGCAGCATCAAGCTGCAGGCGGGCAAAGCCCGCAGTTATCTGGAATACAGCGAACAGCTGAAGGAGCTGCGCGTTAATTTTTCGCTGGCCGAATACGACCGCATCGTAACGCAGCGAAAACAAAAACAGACCGCTCTGGCGGGCTGGAAGGACCAGTTCGGCCAAACAGCCGCCGCAGTGGCCCGCTGCGATGCGGCCGTCAGCCAGCTGTCCACCGAGATGATGGAAACGGACAGCCAAATCAACCGCTGGGACGGAACGCTGATTTCGGCGCGCAGCCGCATCGAACAGCACCATGACCGTATCGGGTTTTTGAATAACCGAATCAAAGAACTGCTAGAGCGGAAAAAAAACGCCACGGAGCAAATTGCCCAGTTGATGGAACAGACCCGCCAGCTTTCGGTTCAGTTGGGAACGTGTCAAACGACCCTGCAGGACGTTGAGCAGCTTTCCGACACAAAAGCCCGCCAGCTTCGTCAGGCCGAACAGACCATCGGCGAGATTAACACCCGCTGTACGGAACTTGAGGCACAGCTGGAAGATGAAAAATCCGGAATTATCGACATTGTCCGCCGGACGGCGCAGCTTCACAACGAAATACAGAGTTTGAGCAGCTACCGCGACAATCTGGCGGGCCGAAAAACACGATTGTCGGGAAAAGCGGAAGAAACCGAATTGCAGCTTGCGCGGTGGCTGACGGAAAAAGCCCAGCAGCAGGCGAAACTGGAGGATGTTCAAGGGGTTCTTTCGGACTTGCAGAACACCCTGGACGTTAAGCGCGCCGAGACGGAGGCCATCGGCGATGCACGCAGCCGTCTTTTGGAGCAATTGGCCGCAGACAAGGAGCGCCGCAGCGCGGTTGCCAGCGAGTATAATGTACTCAGTGATATGGAGGCGCGGCGGCAGGGACTCAATCAGACCCTCATTGAGATTTTGAATTCCGAAACCGAAAAGCGTCCGTATGTTGAGGGCATTGTGGCGGACGTGGTTATCGCCGAGCCGGCTTATGCGGCGGCGGCAGAGGCCGCGCTGGAAGGGCTGACGGATGCCCTGCTGATTAACAGCACCGGCGACTTTCTGAATGACACAGCCCTGCACGATAAACTGGACGGGCGCATTCGCGTCATCTGCATGGATCGTATCCCGCCGTTTCGCGATGCGGCGGATATTTCGCAGAGTCCCGGTGTTCTGGGGCGACTGGTCGAATTTGTACGTTACGACAGCCGTTTCGGCCCGCTGGTCTGGAGTTTGCTGGGGCATGTAATCCTTGTCGATTCGATAGAGGCGGCGATCGGGCTTTCCGGGCAGCATGACGACGCTGCCTATCGGTATGTTACGCCGGCAGGACAGCTCTTTTCCGGCGGCTGCCTGCTGCACGTGGGGCCGGTCGGCAAAAAGACGGGGTTAATCTCCCGCAAGAGCCGCCTTGGGCAATTGCAGGCCGAACTGGAAGAACTCGGCGGACGCATTCACGACAAGGATGTTCTGCTGGAAGAAACCGGCCATAAAACGGAACATCTGACAACGCTTTGCCAGGAATTGCGCACGAGTATTTATGAAGCCAACACCGAGCGGGTGGACGCCCAGTCCCGTCTGCGGCTTCTGGAAGACAACATCAGCCGGCTCAAACAGGAACAGCCCGTGATCGCCGGTGAAATCGATCAGCTCGAAGAAGAAATTCAGCAATCGGTCCGCAAAGAACATACTTCGCGCCAGAAATTGGATGAACTGGAAGAAGTTAACCGCCAGCGGAATGAGCGTATCCGGCAGCTTTCCAGCCGCTATGAAGAACAGCGTCAAGCCCAGCAGCAGCACAGCGAGGAACTAACCAATCTGAAGGTGCAGGTCGGACAGATTTACGAGCGGCAGACATCGATCCGCCAGCAAATTGCCTCGCTCCAGAGCCAGCTTCTTCACGGGCGCATGGGCATTGAGTCCGCCCGCACGGAAGCGGTCGGCTGCGAGGAACAGACGGTGCAGACCGAGCGAACCATTTTGGCGACGGAGTCGCGTTTGTCGGAGCTGTATCTCGAAAAAGAACAGGCCCACAAACACAGTGTCGAACTGCACGGCAAAGCCCGTCAAATGAAGGTACAGCGGGATCGGAATCAGGAAGAACTTCGGGTGCATCAGGCACGCCAGAGCGAGATTGAACAGCAGCTCCATCAGCTTGACCTGGAACTGAGCCAGCTGACCGTCAAGGATGAAGACCTGACGCTGCGCGTGCGGGAAGAACTCCAAATCGAACTGGCTCACGCCTACGAAAACTTTCAGCAGACGGATGTGGACTGGGAGCAGGTCAGGGAGCAGATCGCCGACCTCCGCGGCAAGATTGAGCGACTGGGCAATGTCAATGTGGATGCGATTGACCAGCAGAAGGACCTTGAAGACCGCAATGAATTCCTGACCGCCCAGGTGGAAGACCTCCATCAAAGCAAGCATCAATTGGAACAGCTGATTGAGCGTATCAACAAGGAAAGCCGCGATAAGTTTGCGGTAACCTTTGAACAGATTCGCCAGAACTTCCAGCAGTTGTTCCGCAAGCTCTTTGGCGGCGGAAAGGCGGATATTCTATTGGAAACGCCGGACGACGTGCTGGAAAGCGGCATCGAAATCATGGCCCGTCCCCCCGGCAAGGAAACCCGCACTATCAGCTTGTTGAGCGGCGGCGAAAAAACCATGACTGCCATTGCCCTGCTGTTTGCGGTCTTCCAGACCAAGCCGTCGCCCTTCTGTGTGCTGGACGAAGTGGATGCGGCCCTGGATGAGGCGAACAATGAACGGTTTAACCTGATTGTGCAGGACTTCCAGAAACAGTCGCAGTTTGTTATCATCACGCACTCCAAGCGGACGATGAGCATTGCCGATGTGCTGTACGGCATCACAATGCAGACACAGGGCGTCAGCAAAAAGATCAGCGTGCAGTTTGAAGACGCCCAGGCGGACACCGAAGCCGCCGTGGCATAAAACAGAGCAGGATAAAAATCCTCTTGTGCAGAAACGATGAAGACACTGGACAGCTATCGGTTTAAAAACGGAATGATCCTGCTCGGCGAACGGATGGAGCAGGTGCATTCGGTTTCGTTTCATTTTTTGCTTCCGGCCGGAGCGGCTCTGCTGCCGGACGGCTGCTGCGGGGCCGGAGAAGTAATCTGCGACTGGCTGTTCCGCGGGGCGGGAAACCGCGGCAGCCGGCAACTGGTCGAAGCCCTGGATGGGCTGGGTATCCACCGAAACGCCTCCCTGTCATCGCATCATCTTTCGCTCAGCGCCTCCCTGGAGGCGGGCAATCTGTCGAAGACGCTGGCGTTGTTTGCGGATATTATTTTACGGCCGCAACTGGCCGCCGATCAGTTTGAGCCGTCGCGGCAGCTTGCGCTGGCGGATCTGGCGGGACTGGATGACGACCCCCGCCAGAAGACCATGATTCTGCTGTACGAACAGTTTTATCCCGATCCTTTCGGACGTCCGGCCGTCGGCAAAGCGGACGAGCTTGGAGCGCTGACGGCGGAAAAAACAGCCGCCATCGCCCGCTCGATTTTTGACCCTTCACGCGTGATTTTTTCGATTTGCGGCCGGTATGATTTCGATGCGGTCTGCAAACAGATGGAGGTATTGTTCGAATCGGCCGCTGCGCAAGGGCTTTCCGCGACGGCGGCAGTGCCGCGCGGGCAGGCCTATACGCATGTACAGACCGACGGCGCCCAAGTGCATATCGGATTGATGACGGAAGCCCCCCCCGCATCGTCCCCGCATTTTTATGAGGTGGCGGCGGCGGTTTCTGTCCTGTCGGGCAGCATGAGCAGCCGGCTTTTTACGGAAGTGCGTGAAAAACGCGGCCTGTGTTATGCCGTGGGAGCCAGTTACAAAGCCCTCCGGGATTTTGCGGGGATTTCCTGTTATGCGGGAACCACCCCGGACAAAGTACAGGAGACGGTGGATGTGGTATTGGAACAATTCCGCCGGCTTAAAGACGGCATCACGGAAGATGAACTGCAGCGGGCCAGGGTCGGATTGAAAACATCGCTGATTATGCAGAGCGAATCGACCAGCGCCCGCGCAGCGGGAATCTCCTCCGATTATTTCCTGCTGGGCCGGGTCCGCGAACTTGATGAAATTCGCGAAAAAATTGAAGCCATGAACACAAACGGCATTCTCGCTTTTTTGCGGGGCCACCCCTTTGAACGCTTCACAACAGTAACCATCGGCCCGCGGGCGATAACGGTCTAAGGAAAACGAATCGGATTATGGAATTCAAACATCGCCATCTTCAAAATGGCCTGACAATTATCGGAGAAGTAAATCCGGCGGCCCAGTCGGCGGCGGTTGGTTTTTTTGTGCGCACCGGTGCCCGCGACGAAATGGCCGCCATCAGCGGCGTTTCCCATTTCCTTGAGCACATGGTCTTCAAGGGAACGCCGGCTCTTTCGGCCTTGGAGGTCAATGAGGCGTTTGATCGCCTCGGCGCCAAGTTCAACGCCTTTACCAGCGAGGAAAACACGGTGTATTATGCGGCGGTGCTGCCGGAATACCTCAATGCCGTTGCAGACCTGTGGACGCAGCTGATGCGGCCGTCGCTTCGGGATGACGATTTTACCCTCGAAAAGAACGTCATTCTCGAAGAAATCGCGATGTACAAGGATTTGCCGCAGTTTGAGGTGATGGATCAGGGCCGGGCGCAGCATTTCGGCAAGCATCCTTGCGGCAACAGCGTGCTGGGGACCAATGACACGATTGGCGCACTGGCTGCCGAACAGATGCGGTCCTATTTCGCCCAGCGTTATGCCCCCAACAATATGGTGCTGACATGCTGCGGCAACTTTGATTTTGACGCCCTTTGCCGCCTGGCCGAACAGAAATGCGGGGGCTGGCAATCGGTAAAAACGCATCGTGAATTGAGCGACTTTAAAGGCACTTTTAAGAAGAAAAGCCAAACCAACCCCAATCTGGCCCGCCAGCATATTTGCCTGCTGAGTCCGGCGGTCTCGATGCAGGACCCCCGCCGGCATGCGGCATCGCTGCTGGGAATGATTCTCGGCGACGACAGCGGTTCCCGCTACTACTGGGCTTTGACGGAACCGGCCATTGCCGAAACAGCCGTGATGCAGTGCGAATCCATGGATGGGACGGGTGTGTTTTACAGTTACATCTGCTGCGACCCGAACCATACCCAGGATGTCCTTGACAGT
>JAKEGM010000122.1 GCA_022615575.1 Planctomycetales bacterium | reverse complement strand
GCATCAACCACGCCAAACGGATGCTGCTGACCAGCGAAAGCAACTGCACCCGCATCTGCTATGATGTTGGCTACAACAATCAGAGTTATTTTACGCGCGTCTTCAAGCAGATTGTCGGCCTGACCCCCCGTGAGTTCCGCCGGCAGAACAAACGGTGAACAACCGCCGAAAAGGGGACGTGTGGAAAAATTCCTCAAAAACCGCAGGCATGAGACCGTTTTCGGCCAAAAGGAGAGGGGGTATGCCCCGGAAAAACATCGCCATAACCTATTTCATACAAATAACTTGCAATATATTTAAAATATTTTCAGGAATTTTGCTTGTCATGTACGATAAACAGGATATAATCGGGAATGTAGTCAGCGCTCTTTTTCTTCTTATCTCTTTGTGTTTTGGGTGCTGAGGCGGATTTTTGATAAATTTGATATATTAAAATTACGAATGCGTCTCAGCAGGCCGGCATCCTCAAGTGCCGGCCTTTTTTATGCGCTTCTTCCCCCTTTTCCGTATGCCTTTGCCAAGATCGCTAAATACAGGTACACACCTG
Source organism: Planctomycetales bacterium (assembly GCA_022615575.1). Lineage (GTDB taxonomy): Bacteria > Planctomycetota > Phycisphaerae > Sedimentisphaerales > Anaerohalosphaeraceae > 4572-13. The sequence goes on along the minus strand of JAKEGM010000122.1, from coordinate 18,325 downwards.
TTACCTAAAATCATGCAGTTCAAGAGGTATAAAATATAGTAATTTTTTTATAATTTTTGTAAAAAATACTTGCATAACTATATACCTTGTTATACAATATAGATGTATTGAGGGATTTTTTCATGCAAGATATTTTTGACAACTGGATTATTCAGGTTCGCAAAGGAATTCTTGAGTTAACGGTGCTGACCGCTCTGGCAGACAAAGACCGATATGCCTACGAACTTGTTAAATCCATCACACAAATTCCGGGGCTGGGGATTTCGGAAGGAACCATCTACCCCCTGCTTTCCCGGCTGCGCGTCCAGGGACTTGTCGCAACACGCCTGGAGGAGTCGCCGGAAGGACCTGCCAGAAAATATTACAGTCTGACCAAAGAGGGCAAAGAAACGCTCCACATGATGGATGCCTATCTTGATTCAATCCTTAAAGGGGTTCATGCATTACGCAACAGAAAGGAAGAAAAATGACTCGATGGACCAACGGCGCAGAAGAACTCTGGCAGCAGTTTCGCAACGAGGCCCGAAAACGACTCAATCAAAGTGATATTGATGCCGATGAAGTATTGGATGACCTGCAGCGGCATATCGAGACGGAACTGAACGCCCAGAAATTGGAAGTCGTAACCGCAGAGGACATGAAAAAGGTTTTGAACCGGCTGGAGCTTCCGCAGGCCAATACACCCAAAGCGCCCGTTCCGGCTTCCCCTGCGGCAAGCAGTCCCGTTATCGAAAAACAAAAGCTTCCTTATCATGCAATGTTGTCGTCACTGGGCGGTTTTTATATCATCGTTTTTGGTGTGCTTCTGCCGGTCGCCGCTGCGACGTTTGAACTTCTGACACGCCTTTGCTCCACCGTATTCTTTGACCCGCTTCCGACAATCTGGCATGTTGGGCTTTTTTTGATGATTCCGGTGTTTAATCTGGGCGGTTATTGTGCGGTCAAATACGGCACGAAAGACAGTATCCGGAAGGTTGGCTTTTTAAATGGAATAGCCATCGGCAACGCCTTATTTTATACCCTGTGGTTCTTACCGATACTGCCGTTTTCCGGAATTGCCGTCACATTCATGGGGCTCGGGCTGTGCGGGCTGGCTCCACTTTTGTCCTTCATTGCCTGCCTCATTGTGCGTAAGCGTCTGCACCTGCTTGCCGCCGCACAGAATCTTCGCAAAGTCCCTTTATTCTGGCCCGGCTTCGGCTGCGGATTTGGAATTCTGTTGCTGCTGATCGTACCGGCACTTTTTTCCGTCATCGGGCTGAACATGGCCGTCTCCGTCCAGCCCGCTGTGCAAAATCGGGGTCTTTGGCTGCTGCGGAATTTTTCCAGCAAACGTTATCTCCTCGAACGATGCTACAACACCCGCAATGTTAAGCCCTTTGGAATTGATATCACCGGAACCGCCGACATATCCAGCGAAAAGATTCGAGGCATCTACTATCGCGTCACCGGAAAATCGTTCAATACGGAACGGCCGCGAACATCGTTTCTCCATCGGGGCAATGCCTGGATCGATGATTGGGACTTTGAACAGGCCGGCGACGTGGTAGGAGGCCAGTTGCGTAATTTATCGCTTGTCAGTTCCCAAATGGACGCCAATCTCCAGGCGGACGGAGCGGTGGGATACCTGGAATGGATTATGGTTTTCCAAAATGACCACCTTTGGACGGAGCGGGAGGCCCGCTGTCAAGTCCAGCTTCCTCCCGGCGGTGTTGTTTCACGTCTGACCTTATGGATAGATGGTCAGGAATGCGAAGCTGCCTTCGGCGGCCGTGAACAAACAAAAGGCGCCTACAAATCTGTTGTGCAGCGGCGCCGGGATCCGGTGCTCGTGACCACAAAAGGTCCGGACCAGGTCTTGGTGCAGTGTTTCCCGGTTCCGTCCAACAGCGGTAAAATGAAGGTCCGCCTTGGTATCAGCTTCCCGCTGGATCTGGTTAGCAGCGAGGAAGCGCTGCTGCAGCTTCCCTATATCAACGAACGAAATTTTCAGATGCCCCCGACAACCGAACATCGGTTATGGATCGAAGCCGATGGCCCGTTGTCCGCCAAGCTCGGCCTGACCGCAGAATCCACCGAAGGAAAATATGCGATCCGCGGCGCCGTTACAAACGCTCAATTGGAACAGCAGGCAGCGAGTGTCCGGGTCACACGGAATCCTCAGGTTTCCTCCGTTTGGGCGAAAAGAGAGTTTGACAATGAAACGGTCGCCGTTTTACAGCAGCTTCATAATAACAAAGGCCGCGCACTGATAGAGAAAGCGGTCGTGGTGGTGGATACCTCAAAATCCATGGCTTCTCATATCACGGACATCGCGAATGTCATCACGACGTTAAATGTTGATTTTAACATCGACATCGTCGCCGCCAACGACACCCTGAAAACAACCGCATTTGCCGATAAAAATGAGTTGAAAAAACTGTTTCATAAAAGCAATTTCAAAGGCGGCAAAGACAATTTGCCCGCGCTTGTCCATGCATGGGATATCGCGTCTCAATCCGCTAATGCGGCTGTTATTTGGATACATTCCGCTCAGCCGCATATCTTTGATGAAGTGGACCCTTTGGTACAACGCTGGAATCGACGGCCCGACGGTCCCAAACTGATCCATATTCAGACATCTCCGGGACCGAACGTGGTGATTGAATCACTCGACGGCATCCAGCAGGTGGATGTATTCTCGCGTTCCGCCAGTTTAAAAGACGATCTTGGTCGGCTATTTGGCCAACTGAATGGCACCGTGCCGACATATAAATTTGTGCGACAGGAGATTCTGCCAACACAAATCGACACATCCATGAAACAGGCCTCCTCACATATTGTTCGCCTTTGGGCAAACGAAAAAGTCCAGACAATGCGGGCAAAACGCAGCAATGCCGGCCAAAGTGAGGCCAAAGCCATCGCCGTTAAACATCAGCTTGTTACACCGGTCAGCGGAGCGGTCGTGCTCGAAAATGCGGAACAATACGACCAGCATGATCTGAGACCTGTCGATCCGGAAACGGTCCCCACCATCCCGGAACCGGCCACAATTATGCTCTTAGGGGTCGGCGGATTGATTGCGGTGCATTTTCGAAAAAAAACGCATCGTCAATGATTTTGCGAAAAAATGATTATCGCTTGACTTGGAAATACAACGTTCATTACAGCGGTTAAGGGCAGTCCTTACGGATTAAAGACACATTTAGACCTGAATTCAACCCGAATACCGAGATAATAGCTCACGAGGCGTGTTTGCGCTGGCCCGTGATGACCGCCGCCAGCAGGATATGCCGCAGCCGATCGACATTGAGCTTTTCGAGGTAATCGCGTGTAAAGTCGAGTTTTATCGGGCCGTCAAAGTTCAGCAGCCGGCCAATCACTTCCGGCTTGCTCATCGCCGCAATCGCAGAACACATTTTCTCGAATGAAAACTCAGCAGACATCTCTTTGACTCCCAACTGCCATTGTTCTACCGTCAGCTATCGGAAGATTGCCGCCCGACATTAACGCCCCCGCTTAGAATTTAATATACATTTGTGTGATTTTCCTTTTTTTGTACGATTTTGCCGTTCCGTTGGATGTTTTTTTTTGAAAAGACCCCCTAAAACTGATACCCTGTCGGCCATGAAAACCGAGGACCTCAATTATGCGCTTCCGGAGGAGCTGATCGCCCAGTACCCTCCGCAGCGGCGAGACCAGTCGCGTCTGCTGGTGCTGCATCGGAACTCCGGCACGCTTGAAGACCGCCGGTTTTGCGACCTGCCGGATTATCTTAGACCCGGCGATTGCCTGGTGCTGAACGATACCAAGGTCCTTCCCGCACGGTTTTACGTCCGAAAACTAACCGGCAGCCGGTTTGAAGGGTTGTTCCTTCACGAAGAAGCGGACGGCCAATGGCAGGTACTCCTTAAAAACGCTCGCCGCCTCAAAAACGGCCAGACCGTTGAACTTCTGGACCGAACCGGCAATCATCCCTGGGGCAGTGCGGTCGTCACCCAAAGCGATCTGCCGGGGCAATGGCGGCTGAAACCGTCGGCGCCCATGGGAGCATTTTCCATACTGGAACAAATCGGGCTGGCCCCCCTGCCGCCGTATATCAAACGCGGTCCCGGCAGCGCCGATATCGCCGAGGACCTGACGCGGTATCAGACAATCTATGCACAGCGGCCCGGCGCGGTGGCCGCCCCGACAGCGGGTCTGCATTTTGACCAGCCCCTGCTGGACCGCATCCGCCAAAACGGCGTGCAGACGGCCTCTATAACCCTGCATGTCGGGATGGGAACATTTCGCCCCGTCCAGACCTCAACGCTGGATGAACACCCCATGCACGAAGAGCGTTATGAAATCAGCGACTTAGCCGCCGACATCATCAATCGAACGATGCAGGCGGGCGGGCGGATTATCGCCGTAGGCACAACCTCGGTGCGAACGCTCGAGAGCGCCGCACAGGGACGGCATGTTCGGGCCGGCGGCGGAACAACCCGGCTGTTGATTCAGCCGGGCTATGCGTTTAAAATAGTCGATGCGATGGTTACCAACTTTCACCTCCCCAAATCCACCCTGTTGGCCCTGGTGGGTTCCTTTGCCGGCCTGGAGACGATTTTGCGAACATACCGCCACGCCATCGAGCAAAAATACCGTTTCTTTTCCTATGGCGATGCCATGTTCATGGATTGACCGCCCGGCGTCCCGTCAAACACGCCCCAAGAGAGTTTGCATGAAAAAAAACCAATCCTCGTCGCGACAGAAGGCCGGTTTGCCTGAGGCTGTTTTTCATTCCGCGCGGTCGCCGCGGCTACGTGTGTGACGCCAGGCTCCGGCGAACGGCTTTTTTGGTTTTCTGGTTATCCGCTTCGGCGTGGCCTTCGAGAACTTTCATTGATTTTTTGACATCCGCAACCTTCAAAACCGCAGTGGTTCGACCGCCCCGGGCGCCGGCGGTGCAGTAGGCATACGAAATATTGACATGCGCCTTGGCCAGTTTGCTGGCCACATCGGCAAGAGCCCCGGCGTGATTGGGCAGGTTCACGCACAGCACCTGCGTTTCGCTGAACTGCATATTCATGCGATGCAAAAGCCCCCGTATTTTTTCGGCTCCGCCGCCGACCAGCCGCAGTACACCATGCTCCATCGAATCCATCATCGTCATGGCCACAATGTTGATCTTTTCATGGGCCAGCACATTCAGCAGCTGAGCCAGAACACCGGGTTTGTTGACCATAAAAACTGAGAATTGCGTTTCTAAATACATGGCTGCGTCCTTTCACTGTGAACTGTTTGCTCCCATCGCCGAAAAGCCCCGTTTTCGGCCGTTGGGCCGTTTTATCGTTCATAATGCCCGCAGCGCAGCAACCGCCGCGGGCGCATCGTCATAAAATTCAAACAGCTTGTCCAAATGGGTGATGCGGAAAACCCGCGTCAGTTGGGGGTTAATGCCGCTGATGCGAAGCGCCCCGCCCGTATCTTTCAGCCGCCGCCACAGGTCCACCAGCAGGCCGAGCACCTGCGACGAAAAAAAGGATACTTTGGAAAAATCAATCACCATCTTGCAGGGCTTCTGTACGAGGACCAAGCGGCGAAGGGTATCGGCAATCGTTTCAACATCCCCCATGCCCCCGATTGACGGCTGCTTGAACAAAACAACCACAACCTCGTGATCGGTTGTAATATCCAGCATCTCCATGTCGCCTTGTTGGTTCAAGAAAAACTCCACCTAATCCATTCACACAGCTTCTATCATACCAACAAGACGACGGTTTGTCAATCGCTAAAAGACTGGCTGCGCAACTGGCGAATTTTCTCGTCCGTGGTTTTCCAGCAGGCCGCCCAATGCTGCCCGGATGCATCTTTCGCCTCCAGACGCTGGTTTTCCTCGGCGCAGCGTTTTTCAGCCAGAGGACACCGCGGATGGAACGGACAGCCCGACGGCGGATTGGACGGACTGGGGACCTCGCCCTTCAAAACAATGCGTTTTTTCTGCCGGTTGGGGGTTGGTTCAGGGATGGCGCTAAGCAGCGAGACGGTGTAGGGATGCAGCGGATTTGTATAAAGCGTATCCCGATTTGCGTACTCGACAATATGCCCCAGGTACATCACTGCGACCCAGTCGCTGATATGCTCCACGACGGCCAGGTCATGCGCAATGAACAGGTACGTCAGATTCAACTGGCTCTGCAAATCCTGAAGAAGGTTTATAATCTGGGACTGGATGGATACATCCAGAGCGCTGACCGGCTCATCGCAGATCAGAAATTTCGGGTCCAGCGCCAGCGCCCGGGCCACACCGATTCGCTGCCGCTGGCCGCCGGAAAACTCATGCGGGTAGCGGTTCAGGTGCTGCGGCGAAAGACCGACTTTTTCCATCAGTTCAGCCACGCGCTGCCGCCGCCTGCCCTGCGCAACCCGGTGAACCAGCAGCGGCTCGCCGATAATGTCCTCAACCGTCATTCGGGGATTGAGGGAACCAAACGGGTCCTGAAACATCATTTGAACTTCCTGGCGAAAGCGTTTCATCCGCCCCGCCGGCAGGGAAAAGACCTCGTCGCCGTCAAATTCAAACGACCCTCCGGTCGCACGAATCAGCCGCATCAGCGTCCGGCCCACCGTCGTTTTGCCGCAGCCGCTTTCGCCCACCAGCCCCAGCGTTTGGCCCCGCTGAATGGAAAAGCTGACCCCATCGACGGCCTTGACCCAGCCGACCGTCCGGCTCAGTACGCCGGCCCGAATCGGAAAATGCGTCTTGAGGTCTTTAACCTCAATCAGTTTTTTTGATGTTTCATCCATTAATTTTGACATTCAACTTTTAACATTTAACATTTCCCTGTACCCTTCGGCATGCCAGCAGGCCACACAGTGCCCCGGCGTCACTTCCCGCAGCGGCGGTTCGGCGGTCCGGCAGTGCGCGTCCTTGCAGCCGATGGGGCAGCGAGGATGAAACTTGCAGCCGGACGGAAAATGCAGCGGATTCGGAACCGTTCCGCCGATGACATCCAGCCGATGTTTCTTGGCGCCCAGCCGCGGCAGCGACCGAAGCAGCCCATGCGTATAGGGGTGCAGCGGCTTATCAAAGAGGTCCTTGGCCGACGCGGTCTCGGCCACCCACGAAGCATACATCACCGCAATATCGTCGGCGTTTTCCGCAACCACCCCCAGGTCGTGCGTAATCAGCATGATGCTCATGCCGCTTTGCTCCTGCATCCGGCGGAGCAATTCAAGAATCTGCGCCTGGATCGTAACATCCAGCGCCGTCGTCGGTTCATCGGCAATCAGCAGAGAAGGCGAACAGCACAGGGCCATGGCAATCATCACCCGCTGCCGCATTCCGCCGCTCATCTGGTGGGGGTATTCGTGGACCCGCCGGTCGGGGTCGGCGATGCCGACCTTCCGCATCATATCCACCGCGATATCCCACGCCTGAGAGCCGCTTTTTTTCTGGTGCAGCTTGACGGCTTCGACAATCTGGTTGCCGACCGTAAAGACCGGGTTCAAACTGGTCATCGGCTCCTGGAAAATCATCGCAATATCGTTGCCACGAATCTGCCGCATCCGGCTCTCGGAGGCCTTCAGCAGCGATTCGCCCTTAAACATTATTTCCCCTTCAACAATCTTGCCCGGCGGCCACGGAATCAGCCGCATCACCGACAGCGCCGTAACGCTCTTGCCGCAGCCGCTTTCGCCCACCACGGCCAGCGTTTTGCCGCGCGGAATATCAAAGCTGACATCCTGCACCGCCCTGACCAGCCCTTGTTCGGTATGGAAATGGGTCGTAAGATGCCTAATGGATAACAAATTGTTATTCTTTTCATTCATAACTTATCGGTTAAAAATCAACACGGCAACTCACCCTGTAAAACGAGAAAAAATGAAGAACTTTATTTGTTTTTGATTTTTGCATTCTCTTTTTAATCTGTCCTGAGTTTCGGGTCCAGGCAATCCCGCAGGGCGTCGCCGAAGATATTCAGCGCCAGCGAGACAACGAAGATCGCCACCGTCGCAGCGGCCATTTCCCACCAGACATTCCGGGCCAGTTCCGTCCGGGCCGCGTCAATCATCGCCCCCCAGCTCGGCTTATCCGCTTCCCCCAGGCCCAGAAAGCTCAGAATCACTTCGGCATGGATAAAATGGACAAACCGAAGGGAAAAGTCAATGATGATCACATGGAAAACATTCGGCAGCAGATGCTTGAAAATAATTCGCCGATTGGAGCAGCCCAGCGCCCGGGCCGCCAGGACATATTCGCTTTCCTTGCGTTTGATGATTTCGCCGCGAATCAGCCGGCAAATGCCGACCCAGCTGGTCAGACCCATCGCGACATAGACGGCGGTAATGCCCTTGAGTTCCGCCCCGAAAAAGGTCTGCGCCCGCAAAACCACCGCAAAGGCCATGATAAGCACAATCCCCGGAATGGTCCCCACGGTCGTATAAAGCCAGACAATCGTATCGTCCACCCACCCCCGAAAATACCCGGCAACGGCCCCCATAGGTACGCCGATCAGGATACTGATAATCGAAGCAAACAGCGCCACCGTAATGGATGTCTTGGAGGCATAAATCATCTTTCGCCATGTCGATTGGCCAAGGAAATCCGTACCGAAGAACACCCAATCCCGTTGAGGTGCTGTCTGCCCTTCCGGCGTCCATTCATAGCCCACCCAGGGCTTTTGATAGGACGGGCCGACCGCCTGACGCCAATCAAACAGCGTAATCTTCCAGTCCAATACTTCGTTCAAATAAATCAGTCCGGCCAGCATGAAATACATCATCACGACCGCAAAGCAAACCATCGCCAGCTTGCGCTTGCGCAGACGGCGAATGCCGTCCGCCCATAAGCTGCGGCCCTTGACGGGTTCGTTTGAATTTTCAGTTGTCGGCGTCCTGTCAGTCAAATTTCACCCTCGGATCAACCCACGCATAACAAACATCCGCCACCAGCGTAAAAAACGCAATCAGCAGCGCCTCGATAAAGGTCAGGGCGTTCAATACAAAAAAGTCGCGCGATGAAACCGCGTCAAACATCAAATAGCCCAGTCCCGGAATCCCGAAAAACCGCTCCAGCAGCAGCGACCCTAAAATCAGGTACGGAATCGACAAAACCACGCTGGTTACAATCGGAATCATCGCGTTTTTGAGCACATGCTTAAACAAGACCCGGCGGGCGGTCAGACCCTTGGCAAACGCCGTGCGGACATAGTCGTTGCGGATTTCATCCAGCATGATGGTGCGGTAGAATCGGAGATTCGACCCCAGGCCGGCAACCATTCCAATCATCGCCGGCAAAACCACGCTGTACCCCATCGGCTGGTCCGGGGCATAAAAAATCGGAAACCAGTCCAGTCTGTAGGCAAAGAAATACTGGCCGAAAATAATGAAACTCAGGTAAGGAAGACTCATCCCCGCCACGCACAAAATCACAATGGCATGATCCCATACCGTGCCCCGCAGAAAAGCGACCACCAATGCAAAACTGATGGAAACAATCAGGGTGCCGAAAAACATCGGAATCGTCAGCGACACCGACGGCCCAATGCCCCTGAGAATCTTTTCGCCGATGCGCTCCCGGTCGAGCGCCCGGCCGAAACGAAATGTAAAGGCCTTTGTGAAATGAGCCACAAACTGGCTGTCAAAATCCACCATCTCCCACGCCTGTCCCGATTGTTTGTCCCTGACGCGTTTCCAGAAAAGATCGCTGAGCCATTCTTTTTTGGCTTGATACTCCGCGATCTGCGGCTCTTTAACGGGCTCAATTGTTCTGCTTCCCGATTTTTCCGCTTTTCGGGCGGCTTTTTCCTCCATCTGGGTCCGACGCTCATTCTTCAACGCAAGAATAAATCCCTCTTTTTCGGATTCCCAGACCGCCTCATCGCCTTCCAAGGGCTTGTGCCCCACAAACAAGGGCTTGTCGAAACCGTATTCATGGCGGATTTCGGCGATGGTCTCGGCGTCGGCGTGCTTGCCGGCAATCTGCTGTGAAATGTCTCCCCCAATCAGCGTAAACAGCACGAATGTCACCAGCAGTACGCCAAAGACAATCGGGGCCAGATACATCAATCGTCGGATAATATACGCCGTCATGGTTTTATCTTTTGTTTCAGTTCTTTTTCCAGATTCTTATATGCTTTTTGCTCGTCGGTGTCAATGCGAATGTATTTCATAATGTCGTACAAATACGGATGCGGCTTGTAATTTTCAAGCCACCCGTGATACAGGATGTACTGCACCCGCTGAGTGTTCAAAATCACCGGACAGTCCTCCAGCACCATCCGCTCCATTTGGCGGAAGATGATTGTGCGTTCAGGGCTCGGAAACATGACTTCCGCCTGATCATATAAACGGTCGTAGTCGGGATTCGAATAAAAAAAAGAATTTCCCAGCGGGGCAAAGTACTTGGTCGCAAACATCGACAGCACCCCCAGTGCATCCGGCGTGGAAAACCGATTGCCCCCGCCTCCGAAAATCTGGTGCTGTCCTTTATTCATTTTTTCCACATAGGTCGGCCAGTCGGTAAAATCCATCCGCACTTTCAGCCCCAGCGACTCGAACTGCCGCTGCACAAACTGACCGAACTGACGGGAAAACGGGTCGCTCCCGCTCATCCCGACGGTCAGTTCCGGAATAGGCCCGCCCTGAATCTTCTCGGCTTCGGCCAGCAGCCATTTGGCCTTTTGCAAATCGTAGCCCGTATAGGGCTCCCGGGCAATCGCCGGGTCGTATTCATTCATCAGCGGGTGCATTACGCTGTGAGCCACCCGCCAGCGGCCGTTATAAAACAGCTCATTGAGCTTGTCCTTGTCAAACGCATGATTCAGCGCCTGCCGAAGCGGTTTGTTCCGGCCCACCACCGGATCCTGCATATTAAACCCGATGTAATACAGCGACGGCTGATCGGAAATCGACAGCCGGATATGCCGCTGCTGGATAAACTCCGTAGGGCACTCCGCCTGGATATCCACGGCGGTGTTGAAACTATCCTTGGGAATCCCCATTATCTCCATATCGCCCCGCAGAAACAGCAGCCAGGCGGGCTGTTCTTCCTCGATAATCTGAAACACAATCCGGTCGATAAAGGGCAAACGCCGGCCGGCATCCGCCAAAAGCCCCGCTGCCGCATCCTCCGGGGCGCCCTCCGCCGGATAGGTCTCAACACGGAAGGATGGATTTTTCTCCAGTTCAAGATAAACGCTCCGTGCCCACTTTTTCAGACGGTATGGACCTGTTCCAACCGGATGCGTCATCATGTCTTTGCGGTAATAATCCACCGCTTCTTTAGGAACCGGAGCTGTTATCGCACTGGTCAGATCGTCCACTAACTGCGGCCACGGCTTCACCAGCCGGATTCGCAGGGTATAATCGTCAATCGCCAAAAGACCCGGAACCTCTTTGCTGTAATCGACCTCAAATTCGTCCTTGAACTGTTTGGTGTATTCCCGAAAGTCGTCCAGGCCGATGATACGATCCTTGAATGCTCCCCAGTTGACGCTGGCATATCGGGTATTGGCAATCCGCTTAAAGGCAAACACAAAATCCTCGGCCTTCAGTTCCCGCCCCTTTTTGCCCGGAAAACAGGGATCATCCTGAAAATAAACCCCCTGCTTGATTCGGATCGTATAGGTCAGCTTATCGTCGCTGATAACCGGCAGGGACTCCGCCAGCATCGGAATGACCTCAAAAGGACGTTTCAGATAGTGATAGGTGTAAAGCGATTCGCAGATATTCGAAACCACCAGCATACCGTACACATCTTCGACATTTCCGGTGTCGAGGGTCTTGACTTTGGTCGGCAGCGGATACCGATAAACCGCTTCGTCATCATCCGAAGCGGCGTCTTTTGTCCAACACCCCGGCATCAACACCAGCGGCAACAGCCCTATCCATATAAACAGCCGACAGTTCATTTAATTCTTCATCTCAACATTATTTCTGTAATTTGTCCGTTTTTGTGTATTAACCTTGTAGTAGCGCAGCTGCCCGTATCCAATTGCCTCCGCTTTATACGGGTCGGCCTTGAGATTGTCAAGCCAATCATGGTAAATTATGTAGCCAACCCGGTGATAAACAAACGCACACGGCATTTCTTCGATGACAATCCGCTCGGCCTTGCGGTAAAGCTCGGTTCGCCGGGGACTGTCGGGCATCACCGAAACCTGCTCATAAACAGCGTCAAATTCGGAGTTATGGAAGTTGCTGCTGTTCGGCCAAGGGGCATTCGGCCCGTAAAACGTACCCAGAAAGCTCTCCGCGTCCGGGTAATCGGCCATCCAGCCGCTGAAATACAACTGATTGTCGGATGTTCGCAGTTTTTCCAGAAAAGCCGGCCAGTCGTATAATTCCGTTTCGATTTGAAGCCCGATCTCCGTAAGGCATCGGCTCAAAAACTGAAGCGTCTGCTTTTGCGCGGTGCCCGTCCGCCCGATGGCCAGCCGCAGCTTGGGAATCGGTCCACCGTGGATTTTTTCGGCTTCTTTGAGATAAGCACGGGCCTTTTGCAGGTCAAAACGGCTCGGCGACCAGTCCTTGAGGCCCTCATCGTAGCTGGTCATCGCCGGCGGGACAAACCCATACGCCAGCCGGCCTTTGCCGCTTTGAATAATCTCGATAAATCGCTGCCGGTCGATGGCATAGTTGATCGCATAGCGCAGCGGCTTATTGGAACCGAGAACCGGATCGCTCATGTTCATCCCCAGCCAGAAGGTGCTCGGCTCATCAAACAACTGCATCTTCATCCCCCGCCGCTTCATCTCATCCGTCAGGTCATTGACGACGGACACCGCCTGGCCGAAGTTGTCTTTGGGAATCGAGTTGATATCAATATCGCCCCGCATCAGCAGCAGCCATCGCGGCTGGTCTTCGACCACCACCCGCCAGAACACACGGTCAATGAACGGCAGCCGCCGGCCCGCATCCCGCAGCAATCCCGCCTCCGCATCGCCCGGCGCCCCCTCCGAGGGGTAATAAACCTCCCGATAGGCCGGGTTGCGAACCGCTTCCAGATAGACCCCCCGGTGCCATTGCTTTAAGACAAACGGTCCTGTCCCGACCGGGTGGAGAATAATATCCGGGCCGTAATAATCGACCGCCTCCCGGGCCATCGGGGCCGTCGGCAGAAAGGCCAGCCAGAAAATCAATTGCGGCCACGGACGATGCAGCTTGATGACCAGCGTAAAATCGTCTTCGGCGTACAGCCCTTCGACCGGTCGGCTGTAATCGACCTTGTCTTTCTCACAGGTCTTGGTGTAATTCCGAAAATCATCCAGCCCAACAACCCGCCCGTCAAAGATATACCAGTTCTTGCTTTGCACCCGCACATTGGCCAAGCGTTTGAAGGCATAGACAAAGTCGTGCGCTGTCAGCTGGCGTCCCTTGCCGCCGGCAAAACACGGATCGTCGTGAAAATACACCCCCTGTTTTACGCCAATGCGGTAAATCCGGCCGTCCTCGCTGATGTCCGGCATCGCGGCGGCCAGCTCGGGCACAACCTGGTGGGGACGCTTGAGGTAATCATAGGCGTAAAGCGATTCGCAGAACTCCCGGCAAACACCGTCTGAGCTGGTATCCCCCACGTCCGCCGGATCCAGTGTCTGGATATTGGCTTCCAGCCGCTGATTCAGGACCATCTCTTCCCGCCCGGCCGACGGCTTGCCGGGTTTGCACCCCCCGAAAACAACAGCCAGCATCCAAAATACAGCTATTGATCGCCGAATCATCCGGTTACGCCTTATTCCGCCGGTTGGGCGGCTTCCGGCATCGGGCCCAATTCTGCCGGCGTGGTCAGCGCCTTGCCGGCGGCGTCTTTGCCGTAATCAAAGTTAAACCGCGCCCCAAATTCCCCCGCAATCTGCCGGTTGCCGAAAAGCATCTCGTATTGACGCTCCAGTCCCGTATTGCTCTGGAGCGCTTTTGCGACGCCCGTCTGGATGCCCATCACTTTGGTGACTACCGCTTGGTCCACCTCCCCAATCACGGTCTTCAACTGCTCCGTTTGATCGGCTGAAAGTTTACCGGCGCCTTTGAGGTACCGCTGGAACGCCAGGGCGTACAATTCCCCAAATGCCCGGCCGAATGTTTTTTTGATTTCCGCATCCTGCTGGAGCACCATGATATTGCCCAGCGCCCTCAGCAGGTTGACATCCAGCAGTTCGTCCCTGACCGTCCACTGCCGATATGCCTTGATACGCTGATCCGCCAGCGACAGCAGGGCCTGGCGCGCGGCCGGAAGATTAAACGGGGCGGCAAAATCAATCATCATTTTCTGAATGTTCGCCAGCGGCTCGACCAAAATCCGCTTGTTGATGGCATTGAGTATCGCCTCGACTGCCGCTTCATCGCGCGTTACATCAGCGACCAATTGTTCGGCGACGGCCGGCTGCGTGACGGCCTTGACCGCCCAGTAACGAATCACCTCATCGGCGGCATCCAGCCGCTCCAGCCCCAGCGGCGCCAGTTTCGGGCTTGCCAGGTTGGCCGTCAAAATCATCAGGTTGCGTTCGGCGTTGAGCCGCTGCCTGGGGTTCTCGACCCGCTGGACATTTTGAAAAGCCGCCTGAATATCCTTGAGGGCCTCAGCAATATAGGCGGTTGTGTAAAATGACAGGGACTCATTGCCCTTCTGGACTTCTATCTGCCGGCGGACCTCCACCATGTCCTGTGAGGCTGGAGCCAGCAGCATCTGGTCCAGTGCCGCCGTCCAGAATTGTGAAATGACGGCGGTTTCGGCAGCCGTCAATTCTGTCCGGCTTTGCTGGCTGCTTAGACGAAGCGACTCAATAGTGGCCGTATTGACCCCAAAAACGTGAAAACTGCATACAAAAACCGCCCCGATTACCCATCCGATGTTCTTTGTCATCGATTTCCTCTGATTCAAAAAAGTGTCAATAAGTCCATCCGCACTATGGATTTGTACCATACCGACCCTCCCTAGCCCTGTCAAGTAAATTCACCTCCGATGAACAGTTCCCCCCGCCAGGCCCGTCACCTCGCAGCGGGGAGAGGGGAGGGCACCCCTGCCGGCATTGTTTATGGAAACGCGGGCTTTCGGACCGCTCTGTATGCGGAACAAGCATGAGGTCAGCGTTCCGCTCCGGCCTTAATGCTCATTCCATACTTAAATTGTTAAAATAGTAAAAATTTTCAAGGCGATTTACGAACTATGTTAACAGAATATTATGGGGCGTTATTTTGATAGAAAATACATAACTTGTTTTATTGAATAGCGTTATGGAATATAAAAACAAAATACACAATTCTTTCTATGTTTCCCATTTCGCCTATTTTAACTAAAGATTTTTTTGCCAACATCCCGATAGAACAACCATTAAAATTTCCCATTTTAACATTCACAAGACAAAAACAGATTGAACTGTAAAAACAGGCAAACTTAAAAAGAGAGGCAAACAATGGTTAAGGACAGCATTCTTGAACGGTATCTCAAGGCGTTACTTTCCGGCGACCGCATCCAATGCCGCAGTATCATCGAAGAAACCCTCCAGTCCGGCGTTCCTGCCCATCAGGTTTATATGGACATCATCTGGCCAATCATGGTTGAAATCGACAAACTCTACCGCCAGGACACCATCGATTCAGCCCAAGAGGCGTTTGCCTCACGCATCAATCGGACGATTGTCAACCAGCTCCAAAACAAACTCCCCCGCCGGCCCGGCAAAAACAAACGGGTCGTGGTGGTTACCGCGCAAACCGACTTGGCCGAATTGGGCGGCCAGATGACTAACGATATGTTCGAAAGCGACGGGTGGGAAACCCGTTTTCTGGGCGGTTCGGTGGGCAAGGACGATATTATGACCTTTATCCATGGGTATGTCCCGGATATCCTTCTGCTGTACGGCTTTAACGGAAAAGATGCCCCCACCGTGCGAGGGCTGATTGATTTGATTCGCAACGTCAATGCCTTTCCCCAGATGCGCATTATGCTGTCCGGCGGCGTTTTTTCGCGTGCCGAAGGTCTCTGGGAAGAGATTGGAGCCGATTTGTATGCCGAAACAGCCGCTGAGGCGGTCGTGATGGCTCAAATGCCGGCTGAACGTCTTCCGCAGCCCGCACGCACCATTAAACAGCGGTATCGCGGGGCCGAAGAGGTTAGCGAGACAGTGGAAACCCTTGCTCGCTGATTCGCTGCTGTCTGCCGCTTTGATGAACAAAACAAAAAGCCGGGCTAAAAACCCGGCTTTTACCCACAAATAAAGGATTCGCTTTATCGGGTATGTCAAAATTTATCGATAAATCAGTTGCATTTACACCCCCTAATCGCTATAGTCGTGTGCTTTGTGTGTCTGTTAATAGAATAATTATTTTATACAGGTACGGTTAACCAATGACTTTGACACAGATTCTGCAGCCGACTTGCATCAAGGCGCCGCTGACCAGCAAGAATAAAGAAGACGCGATTGAAGAATTGATCAATATCCTGGCTGATCACGGCCACCTGAGCGACCGCGGCAGCGCTTTTGAGGCGGTCATGGCCCGCGAACATACCCGCAGCACGGGGATTGGCGCCGGCATCGCTATTCCGCACGGAAAAACAGCCGCCGCCAAGGAACTCGTGATGTCCATCGGCATTGCCGCCGAACCGATAGAATTCGAAAGCATCGACAAAAAACCCGTTACCATCGTTCTTCTGCTGGTTTCACCGCCGGATCAGACCGGCCCGCATATTCAGGCGCTGGCCCGCATCAGCCGGCTTATGCTCGATTCCCAGTTCAAAAGCCAACTGGAAAAGGCCGCTTCACCGGAAGACGTGTACGATCTGATCAGCTCGAAAGAATCAGAATAGCGCGGATTTCTCCTTCAGGACTTGATTATGGCCATCCTGGTGGGTATTGACGAGGCCGGTTACGGACCGCTTTTAGGTCCGCTGGTGGTTTCGTCGGTTGTCTTCGAGCTGCCGCATGACCTCCTGCGTGCCGATTTGTGGACGCTGCTTGGCAAAGCAGTTTCGGCCCACAAAAAAGGGCTGGCCGGGCGACTGCTCATCACCGACAGCAAAAAGGCCTATTCCCGCAGCGCTGGCATCGGCCCGCTTCGCCGCACCGTTCTGTCCTGCCTGAACGCCCTCGATGAACCGCCCAGCGCGTTATCCACCGCTTCGGATTTAATACGAACCCTGTGCCCCGATTGCCTGGAGCGGCTGACGCTCGACCCCTGGCATGCCCGGCTTGACGACCAGCCCCTGGGGCACGATATGACGGACGCGGGCATTGCCGGGGCCGTCCTGCGAAAAACCCTGGCTGAACAGCGAATGCGACTGCGGGCCATACGCAGCCGCTGCATGGACGCGGGCTTTTACAACGAACGGGTGGAACGGGTGAAAAATAAAAGCCGCGTGCTGTTCACGGAATTGTGCGCATTGATTTTGGAGGCGTTCACCCGCGACGCGGCGGCGGACACGATGCAGGTTATTGTGGACCGGCAGGGCGGACGCATCGCCTATCAGCAGGAACTGCTGCGGATGTTTCCGGGCTTCGCGCTGTCCGTCCTCCGCCAAGACGACAAAATGAGCAGTTATGAACTGAGCCGGTCAGGTAAAACGATGCGGATTCATTTCTGCATGAAAGCGGATGCCAACTATCTGGGCGTTTCGCTGGCCTCGATGGTCAGCAAGTATCTGCGCGAGGTGATGATGGAGGCGTTCAACGTCTATTTCTGCGGGCTGTGCAGCAGCCTGAAACCAACCGCAGGCTATTGGCAGGACGGCCAGCGATTCCTCAAGGACCTGTCAACCCTGCTGCCGGAGTATCAATACGACACCCGAAAAATGGCACGTATTTTATAGCCGAACAACCCGTAAAAACAGACCTCCGGCTGACCACAAACATCTATCTCCTGCACCAGCAAATGGTTACAGAAATTCAGCCGAACGCCCGTCCGAGTAGGTATTTTTACGGACAATTCTTCCTGTTTTTTTGTTGTATTTTTGTATTTGGGGTGTTAAATTGGTGTATCAACAATGATGAGGTGCTAAACTTCTTTGTCCAGTGGTTTTGGGTCGGTTCACTGAAAACTTAAGCTCCTTCTGCCGCCCGTATCTTCGATAGCCCTGGGAAGTTCACCAACTTCCTCCTCCTTCTGCGAAGTGCGGGCGGTTTTTTTAAAAAAATCTCTCCCCATGCGAATCCTGTTCATTCTCAAACGGCAAAATTTGGGCTGATGCGTTGATTTTCGGAATTTGACGGGGGGAGGCGGTTAATCGGCCAGCTGCGCAGAGACTTCCTCAACAATGGTTTGGATGAGGCAGCCGAGGGGGCCTTGGAGGTTGACGCCCGCGGCCAGGGTATGCCCGCCGCCGCCATGCTTTTGGGCGATGCATCGGACATCCACCCGTCCCTTGCTGCGCAGG
>JAKEGM010000121.1 GCA_022615575.1 Planctomycetales bacterium | reverse complement strand
TTCGGCTGTCAGATGAACAAGCTGGATTCATCGCTGCTTGGCTCTGCGCTGGCGGAGCAGGGGTACGTCCTGACCGACAGCCCCGCCGACGCGGATGTCATCGTCATCAACACTTGCTCGGTGCGTGAGCACGCCGAAGACCGCGTTTTTTCCAACCTGGGCCACATCAAGCACCTCAAAAAGAGCCGCCCGCAAATCCTCGTGGCGGTCATCGGCTGCATGGCCCAGCGGCTGGGCGAGGAACTCCTGGCCCACGACGCCGTCGATATCGTCGCAGGTCCAACCCAACTGCACGAAGTGCCCGCCCTGATTACGCAGGCATTGACCGACCACGAAAAACATCTGTCCGTCACGGAAAAAATCCGCCAGCCCGCAGACAATGAAGAACGCGAACTGGACGATTTCGAGATTGCCTACGATTCGGATAAACTCCACCTCAAATCGCAGGCCTTTATCCGGGTCATGCGGGGATGCAATAACTTCTGCTCCTACTGCATCGTGCCGTATGTACGCGGGCCGGAGGTATCCCGCCCGCCTGCGGTCATCGTCGAACAGGCGCGTCGATTGGCCTCTCAGGGTATCCGCCAGATTACCCTGCTGGGTCAGACCGTCAACTCATACCGCTATAAATCCGGCGATAAAATTTATACGCTGACCGACTTGCTCCAACAGGTCAGCGCCATCGACGGCGTTCACTGGGTGCGGTTTGTTACCAGCCATCCGGGCAAGTTTGACGAATCGATATTACAGGTCATGGCCGAAAATCCAAAGGTCTGCCCCTATCTGCACATCCCGGCCCAGAGCGGATCGGACCGCATCCTGCAGGCCATGAACCGCGGTTACACCGCTCGGCAGTACATCGACCTGCTCGACAAAGCCCGCGCCATCGTGCCCGACATCGGCATCGCCGGCGACTTCATTGTCGGCTTTCCCGGCGAAACCGACGAGGATTTCAAGGCCAGCATCGATTTAATCCGGCGGGCACGCTACAAAAACGCCTTCGTCTTCAAGTATTCACCTCGCTCCGGCACACATGCGGATAAAAAACTGAAAGACGATGTGCCGGACGAAATTAAACAGCAGCGTAATATGAAACTGCTGGAAATCATCAGTGAGATTGCCGAAGAGGACAATACGCGTTTTCTGGGCAAAACAGTCGAAGTACTTGTCGAAGGCCCCAGCAAAAAACCGCACCTGAACAAGGCCGAAAACCAAGACAACCCTCAACTCATCGGCCGAACGGCCCACGACTACATCGTCGTCTTCAACGGCCCCGAATCCCTGACCGGCCAATTCGTCAATGTCAAAATCACCAAAACCGCCGCCCTGACGCTGTTTGCCGTGCGGGCTTAACTCCATCGCGGTTGACTTCTACTATACTGCTTCCGCTTGAAAAATCGGCATTTATGGTCTAAAAAGGCGAATATGAATTAATACCACTTTCGGAAAAGACCTCGAAAGTGATATAAAATCATAAAAGCAACTTATAGACCGTTTTTATCTATCTTTACATTTTGAAAAAGTACGAGACTTAACCGGGATATATGCGAGAATATAAATATGCGCCGGCGGCGTTGCTGATGGCGTAATTTTTTTTGAGGTCGTTGTGAAATAAAACAAACCGGATATGCGTTAACGGATATAGTACTGTTTCGAAAACAAGGAACATACTTATAAGCCAATGGAGGCCGTAATGACCGCAAAACGAACACGAGGTGGAGTTTTTCTCCTGTTGGGCCTGATTGTCCTGGATGTCGCCTTTTCGTTTCCGGAACGATATTTTCCAAATATTCCCGGCTATCAAACGCTCGTGTGTGATTTCCACACCCATACGGTTTTCTCGGATGGGCTTGTCTGGCCGACCGTGCGGATTCACGAGGCTGTGCGGGAAAAGCTGGATGTGATCGCCATCACCGACCACATCGAGTACCAGCCGTACCGTCAGGATATCCCGACCAATCACGGCCGCCCGTACCAGATTGCCCAGCCGGTCGCCCAGGAAAAAGGTATCCTCCTCATTCAAGGCGCCGAAATCACCCGTGATACCCCGCCCGGTCACTACAATGCCCTGTTTCTGACGGATATTGCCCGCCTCGAAACAGAGTTGTTTCTGGATGCTATTCGAAACGCCAACACCCAGCAGGGATTCGTATTCTGGAATCATCATACATGGCATGGGGCAGAACGCGGCCAATGGGAAGATGTGCAGACCCAAATGTACGACAAGGGCTGGCTGCATGGGATGGAAGTGGCCAACAGCGGCGAGTATTATCCGCAGGCCCACCAGTGGTGCCTGGAAAAAAAACTTGCCATGCTGGGCAATTCCGATATCCATGACCCATCCTATTTTTCGCCTTTTTCGGCACATCAGCACCGTACGGTGACGCTGGTCTTTGCCGCCGAAAAAAGTGTTTCGGCTGTCAAACAGGCCCTTGTGGAAGGGCGGACCGCCGTCTGGTACAAAAATCAGCTTATCGGGCGAAAAGAATTTCTGTTGCCGCTGTTTGAGGAGTGCGTAAAGGTTGACGAACCTCGTTTAACGGATAAGAACACCCTTGCCCTAATGATTCGCAACAATGCGATGATCGATCTGGAGTTCGAGGCCGCCGGTCTCAATGGGCCGATAACCCTGACCGTGCCGGCATTTTCCGCGGCGACGACGGAGATTCCCCTTGCCCCGCAGCAGGATTCCGTGACGGTGAACTATGAGGTTAAAAACTTTCTGGTCCAGCCCGAACAGGGCCTAACCGGACAGGCGACCTTTTCTGTTCCGCTGCCCTGACAGGCGAATTGGCAGGGCTGCCCCGCCTGCCCGTTCAATTTTACTTATCCTTCCAGTTGCTCCCATCGGGCGTAGGCAGCCTGGAGGTCTTCTTCGAGTTTCCGGGTTTGGGCGGCGATGGCGGCGATGTAGTCGCCGGGCTGCTTGTAAAAGGCCGGGTTGGCCATTTTTTCGTGCAGGCCGGCCAGCTCGGTTTCCAGTGCCTCAATTACGGACGGCAGGGTCTTCAGCTCCTTTTGCTCCTTATAGGACAGCTTCTTTTGTCTGTTTAGTTGATCTGCGGCTTTCTTTTCCGCTTTCCAGTGTGATTTGGGTTCCTTTGTGCCTGCGGCTTCTTCGATGGGCGTTTGTCCGGTTCCTTGCCGCAGCCAGTCATCGTAGCCGCCGGCATACTCTTTAACCCGACCGCATCCTTCAAGTACAAATGTTGCGGTCACCACATTATTCAAAAAGGCCCGGTCATGGCTGACCAGCAGTACGGTTCCGGCATAATTAATCAGCAGCTCTTCCAGCAGCTCCAGTGTTTCCATGTCCAGATCATTGGTCGGCTCATCCAGCACCAGTACATTGGAGGGTTTGGCGAACAGCCGCGCCAGCAGCAGGCGGTTGCGTTCGCCTCCGGACAGGGTCGATGCCGGGTTGCGCGCCTGCTGCGGCGTGAACAGAAAATCCTGCAGGTAGCCCACGACGTTGCGGCTGACGCCGTTGATGGTGATGGAACTGTAACCGTCGGCCACGTTTTCCCAGACCGGCTTGCTGTCGTCCAGTTGGGCGTGAAGCTGGTCGAAATAAGCAATTTGCAGATTCGTTCCCAGCCGCACCGTGCCGTCGGTTGTTTTCAGCTCGCCCAGCAGAACCCTCAGCAGGGTGGTCTTGCCGCTGCCGTTGGGGCCGATGATGCCGATTTTGTCGCCCCGCATAATCGTGGCGGTGAAATTGTCGATGATGTTGTCTGCCGTGGGGCTGTTGTAGGCAAAACAAATCCCGTTGGCCTCGATAACCCGGTCGCCCGAAAGCGGGGCGGCCTGTGTCTGCATTTTGACTTTGCCGATGAGGGTGCGGCGTTTTCGGTATTGCTCGCGCATCTTCAGAAGTGCGCGAACGCGGCCTTCATTGCGCCGCCGGCGTGCCTTGATGCCCGACCGTATCCAGGCCTCCTCCTGCGTCCGTTTTTTGTCGAACAGCCTGTTCTGCGAGGCCTCGGCGTCCAGTTGGGCCTGTTTGCGTTCGATAAAGGTGTCATAATCACACTGCCAGCTTGTCAGCCGTCCGCGGTCAATATCCAGAATGCGGCGCGACAATTTTCGCAGAAACATTCGATCATGTGTGACAAAAATCAGCGTGCCGGGGTATTTTTCAAAAAACTCCTCCAGCCAGACAATCGAATCCACATCGAGGTGGTTGGTGGGTTCATCCAGCATCAGGATATCCGGTGCCAGAACCAGTGTTTTTGCCATCAGCACGCGGCGTTTGAGACCCGCCGACAGCGTGGAAACCTCCGCATCGGGATCCAGCTTCAGATGCGAAATGACCGTTTCGACCTGCTGATGCACGTCCCATGCCCCCCCGGCCTCCAGTTGGTGATGAGTCCGGTCGAGTTTGGCCAGCAGATCGGGGCTGGCTTCGCCGGCCACACGCCGGCTGATGTCGTGATATTCCTTCAGCAGGGTACCGCGACGGCCTAATCCGCGGGACACCTCCTCAAAAACCGTCCCGGAAAGATTCTGCGGTACTTTCTGGTCAAGCAGGGCCGTTGTCAGACCCGGCGAGCGGACAATCTGGCCGCTGACTGGTTCAAGGTCGCCGTTCATAATCGCCAGCAGGGTGGACTTGCCCTGGCCGTTTCGGCCGATCAGACAAACACGCTCGCCCGGTTCTACCTGGACGCTGACGTCGTCCAGAACCGCTGCTGTGCCAAAACTCATCTGGATGTCACGCAGTATCAATAATGCCATGGAGTTCGCATTCCTGTTTTCCAATAGCCATAAAAAAAGACCCTGTCGCAAGCGGCAGGGTCTTTTTAAGGTTAACAGTTGGTGCACTTAAAAGCAGTCGAAACGCCTGACGATCACCGCCGTTATGAGCACGAATGCTCCGGCGGAGTCTAAGTTATCCCTTAGAAAGGAGGTGATCCAGCCGCAGGTTCCCCTACGGCTACCTTGTTACGACTTAGTGCCAGTCATCGAGCTTACCGTCGGCAGACACCTCTTTTGCAAGTTAGTAATCCGACTTCGGGTACTCCCGACTCCCATCACTTGACGGGCGGTGTGTACAAGGCTCAGGAACACATTCACCGCGTCATAGCTGATACGCGATTACTAGCGATTCCAACTTCATGTGGGCGAGTTGCCAGCCCACAATCCGAACTGAGGCGATGTTTTTGCGATTTGCTCCACCTTGCGGTCTTGCGTCGCTCTGTAACGGCCATTGTAGCACGTGTGAGGCCCTGGACATAAAGGCCATGAGGACTTGACGTCATCCCCGCCTTCCTCCGGTTTAACACCGGCAGTCCCGTTAGAGTCCCCGCCATGACGCGCTGGCAACTAACGGT
>JAKEGM010000120.1 GCA_022615575.1 Planctomycetales bacterium | reverse complement strand
TGATGTCAGGGTCAATTTCCGTAGAATCGGCCACTGTGATGCCGCAAACATTCCGGGCAAACTCGATGACCGCCGCCTGAAAGCCCAGGCACAGCCCCAAGTACGGCACATCGTTTTCGCGTGCATAGCGCACACAGGCAATTTTGCCTTCCCAGCCGCGGGTGCCAAACCCCCCTGGCACAATGATGCCGTCCACATCGGCCAGATGCTCGGCGGCGTTGTCATCGGTCAGATTTGTGGTATCAATCCATTTGACATGCACGCGGCAGCCCAGGTGAATGCCCGCATGTTCGATCGCGTGCAGGACGGAGGCGTAGCTGTCGCGCACCGAGGTGTATTTGCCCGTAATACCGACGGTAACGTCGCGGGTTTCCCGGTTGATTTTGTCGGTAAAATCGCACCAGCGCGCCCACTCCTTCCGCTCGTTCCGCAGCTTGATGCGGTCTTCAATCTTAAGCATCCGCAGGACCTCAAAATCAATGCCGCTGTCGCGGAGCATCGAGGGAATCGAATAGATGCTGGCCGAGTCGTGCATGCTGAAGACCCGCTCGAACGGGATATTGCCGAAGACGCTCATCTTCTGGCGGGCCTGCTCGCCAACGGGTTTTTCGGCGCGGCAGGCGATGATGTCCGGCTGGATGCCCATCTGCATCAACTGCTTGATGCCCAGTTGGGCCGCCTTGGATTTCTGTTCACCCAGCGCTTTGGGTTCGAGGATATAGGTCAGCGCGACAAAACAGCAGCTTGACGGCCCTTCTTCATAGGCCAGCTCGCGCATCGCTTCAATATAGAAAGCATTTTCCAGATCGCCGACCGTGCCGCCAATTTCAACAAATACCACGTCAGCGTCCGCTTTCATGGCCAACTGGCGCAGCTTCATCTTGACTTCGCCGGTAACATGGGGAATCATCTGCACATCGCGGCCGAGGTAATCGCCGTGGCGTTCCTTTTCGAGGACCGAACTGTAAATCTGGCCGCTGGTGGAGAAATTCTGCCGCGAGAGGTTCTGGTCGAGCATCCGCTCGTAAGTGCCCAGGTCCATATCCGTTTCCATGCCGTCATCCAGCACGAACACCTCGCCGTGACGAAACGGGTTGAGCGTGCCGGAGTCGATATTCAGGTAGCCCTCCAGCTTGATGGGGGCGACCGTCAGACCCTTATCCTGCAGGAGTTTGGCCAGACAGGAGGAGAAAATACCCTTGCCCAGCCCGCTCATCACGGTGCCCATCACAATCACATAGCGGGTCTTGCCTTTTTGATACCCTTTGGGCAACGGCAAAAAATACTCGTTATCCGACGAGCTGCCGCTGATTTTTGCAAATAATTCTCTGCTGTCTGACATGTATAGTCCTTAGTCTTCAGTCCTTAGTCCTTAGTCATTCGTTTAACGAATGCATGGTACTGCTCTTCGGTATCCACGCCGTCCCAAGCCTTTTCGACCCGGGCGGTTAAAATTGTATAGCTATTCTCAATCGCCCGCAACTGTTCGAGTTTTTCCCGCTGTTCGAGAAATCCCGGCGCCAGGGAGGTAAAGGTCATCAAAAAATCCTTCCTATACGCATAGATTCCCAGGTGCCGCAGGTAATTCTCTACCGCCCCGATACCCCCGGCCTGCCGGTCATAGGGAATGACGGAGCGAGAAAAGTAAATCGCCCTGCCAGCCCTGTCCGTAACGCACTTGACGATATTCGGATTAGCCACATCGTCGGCTGTTTCAAACGGGGCCAGCAGGGTCGCCATTGATGCTTTTGGATTGTCAATCAGCAATCCGGCAACCCGGTCGATATAAGCCGGGTCGATTTCCGGTTCATCGGCCTGCAGGTTGACAATAATGTCAACATCGAGGTTCGCTACGGCCTCAGCGATGCGGTCGGTACCGCTCTGGTGCTCAACGGAGGTCATCACGCACGGCGCCCCGAAGCTGCGGCAGGCATCCAGAACCCGCCGGTCATCCGCAGCAATCAGCGCCTGATTGACGGTTTTGGCGCAAACGGCCCGCTCGTAGGTGTGCTGGACGAGATATTTGCCCGTTTTTTGGGCGAGAACCTTCCCTTCGAATCGGTTTGAGCCGTATCGGGCGGGAATAACCACAATTATTTTCACAATTTCTGTCCTTAGCAGCGTTTTTTCGCGTCTTTTTGTCCCCAAAACCACTGCCCGAACATAATAGAACAAAACCGCCGTCCTGTCAACCCGACAATTCATGCTTTACCAAAAACCTGTTTGTTCACAGACAGCAAAGGCAAACGATGTTCCGTCAAATATTCCTCTGCTACTTGAAATCGCCGTAAAGGCCGGTATGATACGCAAATGCGAAAATTCCAAAATCAGATACTTTGCGGGGACTGCATTGAGTTATTAAACGGCATAAAAGAGCCGTTTGCGGACTTGGTGTTTGCCGACCCCCCGTTTAATATCGGTTACCAATACGATAAATACCACGATAAGGTCGAAAAGAATAATTACTTAGCGTGGACGCGGGACTGGATGGCAACGTGCGTAAAGGTTCTTAAACCGAATGGGTCGTTCTACATTGCTATCGGCGACGACTATGCGGCCCATGTGCGGATTATCGGCGAAGACCTGGGACTTACGCTTCGCAACTGGATTATCTGGCACTACACCTTCGGCCAGCAGACCAAAGCGAAATTCGCCCGCTCGTACACACATATCTTCTACTTTGTTAAAAATCCCAAACATTATGTGTTCAACGACCTGGCCGTGCGACTGCCGTCGGACCGGCAATTAGTGTATAAGGACAAACGCTCCAACGCGACCGGCAAGATTCCAAACGACGTATGGGACACGTATTCGCGGGTGTGCGGCACGTTTAACGAGCGCCAGGGGTGGCACCCCTGCCAGATGCCGGAACTGCTCTTAGGGCGGATTATCGCGGTAAGCTCGAATCCCGGCGACCTTGTGCTGGACCCGTTTAACGGTTCCGGCACGACTGCGGCGGCTGCGATGCAGCTTGGACGGGAGTATTTCGGCATTGATATCTCCAACGAATATGTCAAAAAGACACAACAGCGGCTCAAGGATATCGAGATAGTTAAGCATGTGTACGAAAACGGGCAGTTAAGCATGACGGAGTATTTTGAACTTAAGCGGTTGTTTGCGGAGATGGGCGTTGCGGCCCAGACACTTATCAGCGACGACAAACTGCTGGGCTTTTTTCTGGAACAATACCGCCTGCGGACCAATGGCAAGAAGGGCTATGACGCCAATCTGATTCGCGAAGCCCTGAAGGAATTTACGACGTGGGTTACAAAACGATAAGAAAACAATCTGAGCATGGAGCGTAAACGACATGATGAAACGCCGGACATTGTTACTGCGTCAAAATCCGGTCGCTCACGCTCCCGGCTCGAATTGGATATCTGTTCCGGGTTTTGCGCTGTCGGCGGTCCTGCTGACGGTAATCCAGGCGCCGTGGAATGTGCATTTTCTGGCATGGGTTGCGTGGGTTCCGTTTATGTTAGCTTGCAGGGAGGAGGTTTCCGTATGGAAGCTGATGCTGGCGGCGTATCTGGTGGGGCTTTGTTATTGGGTGGGCAATCTGTATTGGCTGCATATTATCACGATGACCGGATATATCGCGTTTGGCGTGGCACAGGCGTTGTACTGGCCTGCACTGGCGTGGTCTGTTCGCTTTGTCCGGCAAAAAAAAATACCGCTGGCGCTGGCCGGGCCGGTGATATTTGTGGGGGCCGAGGCGTGGCAAGGGGTGCTATATACCGGTTTTTGCTGGTATTATCTGGCACACAGCCAATACCGACTTCTGCCGCTGATTCAGATATGCGATATTTTTGGGGTTTTGGGCTTATCGGCGCTGATTGCGCTGGTCAATGGCATTATCGCCCAATGTATTCTTGACTGGAAAACCGGTCGCCTGATGCGGATGCACAACATCATTTCCGCCGCGGCAGCGGTCCTTTTGATTATGCTGGCGCTGGTTTATGGACAGCGCCGCATCGTTGAAACGCCGAATTATCTGATTAATGGGCCGCGGGTAGGGATGGTGCAGCCGAATGTGCCCGCCTGGGTCAAGGAGGAGATGGACAACGGTCAGAAGATATTAGACGAGATGATTGCCGACAGCAATGAATGCATCCTGGCCGGAGCGGCGATGGTCGCCTGGCCTGAAACGATGGTTTTGGCCCCAATGAACTTGCCGTATTTATCGGTGTGCGCAAGCAACTCGGACCCGCCGCGTTTTCATCAGCAGATTTTGCAGCATAGCCGCAACAGGGCCTATATCCTGGTTGGGGCGAATGCGGCGGATATCGGGGTTCACCAGGGACAGTATGACATCACCGACCAGTATAATTCGGCGTATCTTTATCGGCCGGACGGGCTGGCCGACCCGACGCGGTACGACAAAATCCATCTGGTGCCGTTTGGCGAGTATATCCCTTTTCGGGATTCGGCCCCATGGATTTACAAAACGATTCTATGGCTGAGTCCGTATGATTATGATTACAACCTGACCGCCGGCAAGGACTACACAACCTTTGAGATGGAGGCGGACGGGCAGATGTATCGTTTTGGGGTCTTGATTTGCTATGAAGATACGGATCCGACTGTTACTCGGAAGATTGTCGTGGCAACGGATGGCCAGAAGAAGGCCGACTGGCTAGTCAACCTGAGTAACGACGGCTGGTATGTACGGTTCAAGAACAACCGGGTTTATCCCATGGCGGAATTGGCCCAGCGAACGGCCATCAGCGCATTTCGGTGCGTGGAAAACCGAATCAGTATTGTCCGCAGCGTTAATACCGGCATCAGCTGCCTGATTGAGCCGACAGGCCGCATTCGCGATGGTTTTAACGCCGGGACTTTGCCCCGCGAGGCGATGAAACGCCAGGGCGTGAGCGGGTGGTTTGCGGACACTGTTCCGATTGACAGCCGGGTGACATTTTTCAGCAGGTATGGCCGGTGGCTCGATGTTGTTTTTGGGGTTGGCTGGAGTATAATCCCCATCTGGTCGATATATGATGCAGGGAAGGAAAAATTCAAGAGAAAGACAAGAACGAGATGAAAAATATCCTTTTTATTGCAATACTTCTATGTTTTGGGGCCGCGGGGTGCGCCTCGCAGGCACAGACGGAAACCGTTGCTGCTCCTGCCTCCGTACAAACAACATCGGTTCGGATTCAATCGCTCAAGCCTCGTGCCCTGGTTATTCTTGAAGGGGCACTGAAAAGCAATAACGCCTATCTTCGCAACCATGCCGTCGAGGTCGTTGTTCAAACGGGCCGAAAAGAGTTCCTGCCCCAAGTCGTCAAATTGACGACCGACCCGTCTGTGGCGGTTCGGTTTGCGGCAACGGCGGCACTG
>JAKEGM010000119.1 GCA_022615575.1 Planctomycetales bacterium | reverse complement strand
TTAGGATTTCGAAATTCGAATTTAGGATTTTTCTGCTATACCGGCCGCACGGGAATACCCTGCCGCTGGAGAAATTTTTTGGTTTCTTTGATGGAATAGGTTCCATAGTGGAAAATGGACGCTGCTAATACTGCGTCGGCTTTCCCCTTCTCGAGCACCTCGGCCAGCGATTCCAGCGTCCCTGCCCCGCCGGAGGCAATCACCGGAATGCCTACCGCTTCGGCCACCGCCCGCGTCAATTCAATATCGTACCCCGCCTGCGTTCCATCGGCGTCCATGCTGGTCAGCAGGATTTCGCCCGCACCGAGCTTTTCGGCCCGCACCGCCCATTCGACCGCATCAATGTCCGTCGGCTTCGAGCCGGCCTTGACCGTAACGTGCCATTTGCCGACCTTGCCCGGCGTCCGGCGGGCGTCAATCGCCAGCACCACACACTGGGCGCCGAACCGCTCAGCCGATTCCCGCAGCAAATCCGGGTTATTCACCGCGGCGGTATTGATGGAGCATTTATCCGCCCCGCTTCGCAGCAAAAGCCCGATTTGGTCGGCGGTAGAAATCCCGCCGCCGACGGTAAAGGGGATAAAGACGTTTTCGGCGACTTTTTCGACCAGTTCCACAATCGTCTTTTTTGAGCGGATAGTCGCCGTAATATCCAAAAAGACCAGTTCGTCGGCGCCCTGGGCGCTGTATTTTTTGCCCAGTTCAACCGGATCACCCGCATCCCGCAAGTTTAGAAAATTGACGCCCTTGACGACACGGTTATCCTTAACATCCAGACAGGGAATGATTCGCTTGGTCAGCATCTATTTCGTTGCCTCATGACAAATCGTAACAAAATTCTTCAAAACCTGCAATCCATCGGCGGCGCTTTTTTCCGGGTGGAATTGGCAGCCGTAAATATTGCCCTTTTCGACGGCGGCGGTTATCTGAACGCCGTATTCAGTATAAGCCGCCTGCGTTTGGGCATCGTCCACCTGCGCATAGAACGAATTGGCAAACGCAAAATGCCTGCCCTCACCCAAGCCGTCAAACAACCGCATCCCCTCGGCAAACCTGACGTAATTCCAGCCCATGTGCGGGATCGTCAGCCCTGAATCTGTCGGAATCGGAATGACGTTGCCTTTAATCAACCCCAGGCACTTGTGCGTCCCCATTTCATGGCTTTCGTCAAAGAGCAGTTGAAAGCCGACACAAATCCCCAAAAGCGGCTTGCCTGCGGCGGCCTGCTCTTTGATGACCCCTGCAATCGGGGCGACCTTCTGCATCGCATAGCCGCTGGCGCCGACGCCGGGCAGAATCAGACCGCGGGCCCGGCGAATCACCGTCGGATCGCAACTGACCGCAATCTCCGAGCCGATATAGCGAAACGCGTTCGTTACGCTCCGCACATTTCCAACACCATAGTCAATAATAACAAGCATAAAAAGTTTTGGGTTCTTGGTTTTGAGTTTTTAGTTAAAAACAGCTATAGACCGGAATTATAGCCAATTGGGCTGGAATTCTCAATAACGATTTGAAAAACCACATAAGATTACAGAAATATAGAGTTTACTGGCGAATCGCCCTTACAGCCCCAGAAATTGGATCGCCAGGCCGGACAGACAGATTGCTGCCCCGGCTATCGCGTGAGTATAGCGTTCCAAACGTCCGAATTTGGCAAAACTGACGCCCCACGCTGAAAGCAGAACGATGGCCAGCATGGTTCCGATGGTCATTGCTGAAAAGACGGTCGCTACAAGGAATACATCCCAAATACTCCTTTGTGCCGCCGGATACATCAGCAGCGGAATCAAGGGTTCGCAGGACCCGAATACAAAAATGGTGAACAGTATCCACGGGGTTATATTCGCTTTTTTTCCGTCATGGACATGCGCATGGCCAGACACATGGGTGTGTTCGTGCGCATGCTCCTCGTGCAGGTCGTGCGAATGGATATGCTGATGCGGCCGATTGCGAACCGCCCGGTGAACACCCCACACAAAATAAGCGAATCCAAACCCAATCAGCAGCCAAGCAGCAATGGAGCCGCGGAACGCCTCGAGGGCCTCCAGTTTCATTACCTGAATTCCGATGAATATGCCGAACAATCCCAGAACAACGGAACTGAGTACATGCCCCAGCCCGCACAAAAAAGTAATCCATGCGGTTTTAGGTATAGACCACCGCCGCACCCGGCTCATTACGATAAACGGCAGATAATGATCCGGCCCCAGCGCTGTATGAATAAAGCCCAGTGACGCCGCCATTCCGCATAAAAGAATTATTTCAGATTCCATTTTACCCTTCTTTCACTCGATTACTGACATATTATGTTCTACTTTTCCCGGAGTTACAGGGTTCGTTAAAAAACTATCACCGCCCGCAGGCCCAGCACAACCGTATCGCTAATCGTTTTGTCGCCGCCGGGATTGCTGACGTACTGAACGGACGGGCTTATATTCATCCACGGCGTTAGCCGGGCGTTGTAATACAACTCCGTAACGCTTTCGTAGTCGTTCGTATAGGTACTGTCGGCAGAATCACTGAATGAGCCGTGTGCAAAGCCCAGTCCCAACACATCCTCATCCCGCCCGCAGAACAGCCCCTGATACTGCAAGCCGGCACTGTAAAAGTTCGCGATGTCATTCGTCCGGCTGGGTGCGTATCCATAACGGAAAAATGTGCCAAGACCCTGCGTATCATACGGGCTGTTGTTTTCTTTGGCTACCAACTGGTCACAACTGACATACAACCCCGCATCATCCCGATACGTTTTCAGTGCATCCGAATGGGCTTTGGGCTGCGGGTCAAACCAAACGCCCAGCCGATACGCACCCTGCATAGGACCGTTGGCCGAATCCAATTGAGGCGTAATACCGGTTTCAGCCATATAAACAAAATAATCTTCCGTGTGGAACGTCGTGTCAAAGCCGGTTTCGCGTTTATCCGCTTGCGCATCGGCGGCGCCCACGGATAAATACCAGTTCTCAACCGGATTCCAGTGAATAATCGCTCCCAGTCCGTAATCAGGGAATGGGATAGTCGGGTTATTCACTAAGGCGCTGTTGAGAAATTGGCCGTTTTCGTCGTTGGCGTACATGTTGCCGTCGAAGGAAACCGGACAGCCGCGGCACTCAAACCCGCCGGTCATGTCGAGCTTGCCGATGCGAAACTGGAGTGTGTCGTCCATAACGGCCTGCTGATGCCACAGTTGAACGACGTTAAACGCCTCGCGCGGAGCAAAATCGCCGTTGACACCGAACGCCGACCCCACGGAAGTCCCGTCGATGTCCTGCCGGAACCACGTACCCTCCGACAGCATATAAATCGAGCCGCCGTCAATCCCGGCAAATTTGGACAAGTCCACATTCATTTCCAGGTCGTAGCTGCCGGAAAAGCGCCCCTGCCAGCGGTGGGTACTCATCCCGCCTTTGACGTTGGCTTGATAAATATTGGTCATACTGAGCGCAAACTCAATTCCCAACAGCTCCAGCGCGTCATTCAGCCCCCAAAAACCGTTGGTTAAGTTGTCCCGCTGTTGAATATGCTGCTGCATGTGGTCTGCCGGTTCAGCCGACAAAACACCGTCAATCATCCCCAAAACCGCCAAAACAAAGAAAATTCTGCCGTTGTTCATCTCAATCCTTTGCTTCATTCAATTCACGATGTTGCGCATAAACTCTTATAATTCGTGCTACCAACGCATAAAAATATATAATTCGTGCTACCCCGTCAAGGATTAACTTGCGAAAATGCAAAAATTCCGGTAAATTTAATTTAACGTAGCATGGGCTTCCAGCCCGTGAATCACAACGGATTTATCAGGCGGCTGAAATATAACAAAATCTTCGAGGACAAACCCTCATGAGTACCATTGAACGTGTCGGCGTATCGCTGGAAAAAGACCTGCTGGGTCAGTTTGATGAATTCATCGGCAAGCAGGGTTACACCAACCGCTCTGAGGCGATTCGCGATTTGATTCGCGATCGCTTATCGCAGGAGCAGTTGGCGAATCCCCATGTTGAGGCCATTGCCGGAGTGTTTCTGGTCTATGACCATCACGCCACAAAATTAGCGGACAAACTGCTCCATCTCCAGCACACACATTTATTGCAGGTCATCAGTTCCACCCATATTCATCTGGATCACCACACCTGCCTGGAGATGATTATTCTCAGAGGCAACGTCGGCCGGATTGAACACCTGGCAAATCACATGGCAAGTCTCAAAGGCGTTAAACTCAGCCGTATCGCCCTGATGACGCCCGGCGGCAAATTCGGATAACATCGGGAAAGCAGTCGTACTGTTACCACTCGCCGGGCGACAACGCATCGGACAGCGGCTGATTCCACCAGCCGGCATCGCGGAGATAATGCTTGGACCACATCGCGGCATTGACGCCGTCGGCAACGGCCGTTATCAGCTGCATGGCCGCGCCAATCCGGCAATCGCCCGCCGCAAAGACTCCCGGCACTCTGGTCCGAAGATAGGCGGTATCGCACCGAATAAAACCCTGCTGGGTCAGGTCCGCAAACCCGTTGAGAAACGCCGTATTGGGAACCATGCCGACAAAGATAAACACGCCGTTACAGGCGATTTCTTCGATGGTATCTGTCTTGACATTCTTCAGGATTGCTCTTTCGACCTTTGTGCCGCCCTGAATATCCGTCACAACCGCATCAAGCTTCAGTTCGAGATTGCTGCCCGGTTTTTTCACATACGCCATCAATTCTTCAACCAGCACGGGGGTGGCTCGAAATTCCTGGCGGCGATGCACCATATAGACCTTTTTAGCGTATTTAGCCAGATGCAGCGTATCCTCAATCGCCGTATTTCCCCCGCCGACAGCCACAACGACCTTATCCCTGAAAAAGGGGGCGTCGCAGGTTCCGCAGTAACTGACGCCCGTACCCGCCTGGCGAAACCGATCTTCCCCCGGCACTCCCAGCGCCCGATATGAACTGCCCGGCGAAAGAATCACAACCCGCGCAGCAAAGGTGTCCTTCGCTGTTGAGACCTCAATCAGCCCGTCATCCCGCCGGTGCAGTTTTCGGACCTCGGCGCTGGTTTTGATTTCGGCGCCGAAAGTCTTGACCTGCTTGACCATCGTTGCAATCAGGTCCGGCCCGCTGATGTTTTCATAACCGGGATAGTTTTCAATGCGGTCGGTCGTATTAATCTGACCGCCGGGGTAAAACTTATCCAGCAGCAGCGTTTTTTGGCGATCACGCGCCGTATAAAGACCCGCCCCCAGTCCCGCCGGGCCGGCGCCCACGATAATACAATCATATATGGCTGTCATCCTGCTCCTCGCTTAATGGTGTTAAAAGTCCGGTTTTATCGATTATAGAATCCGTACGATTGGGTCAGCCGGCAGCTGAAAACTGTTCTGAAAGATATCCCGCAACTGTTCAGGCGAAACAGCTTCCCAGAACTGTCCCGGCTTAAACGGCTGCTTCTCATACTTTCCAATCAGTTCCCCGGTCTGGTTAAAAAACAGTTCTTCATAAGATCCGGCTTTATGCAGAAAATCCAGCCGTACTACAGACGCCGCATTGTCCAATTTTGCATGACGGACCTGGTCCGGAAGTATTTTTTCCAACCGGACGGGGAATGCCTCTCCCGCATCCTCCAGCACATCCACAACCACACCGGCATAGTTGCTGGCCAGCAGCAGCCGGGCATAGTCGCTCAGCAGCGGTTCGGGCAAAATGAACAGCGGTACATCCAGTATCCTGGGAGGTCCAACGTTGGATTCCACCCGAAGCGTTCCCTTCCCGTCGGATTTAATGTCACATGTCATAGGAGCGGGGCTTTGGGACGGCCGGGACGCCGTTTTCCAGAGATAGTCCTTCCCCGCCGGATTAAGCCGAAGGTCCGATTCGATCTGCCACCCCCCGTATTCAAGCTTCCGAATCTGCATGCGATGATACGATTGCCCGTCGTCTGCGAAAGAATCGCGGCGGATATAATAGCCCCGATATCGGCCCTGTTCATCCGTCACCAAAAACGCCTCCTCCGGTTGGGATTGCCGGGGGCCTTCTTTCTCGCGGGTCAGGAGAAACGCATCGAGCATGGCAAGCCCATCATTGAGTTCCTGCGGCTTTGTATAGTGAATGCTGCCGGCCAGGGTTTTGAAAATACGTTCTGCATAGGTTGCATCATTCATGTGAGGCACCACCAGCAGTTCAAGCGAGCGGCCAAAATCCAGCATCGCAACACCCCGATAAAGTCCATTTTCCGCATTGGGCCCTGGGCCGAAAAACGCATACTCCATCGCAACCGGCTGCTCGATAGTATAGGTCTTTTGAACGGCAGTTTTGGTCGCTGCGGCCCACCGCTGGAGTACCCTGTTGGGCGAATCATCAGAGGTATGAAGGTTATAGCGCCATTGGACAACAACATCCCCTCCCCGGGATTTACGATGGCCTGTCAAGATCATCGAGTTTGTTTCATACGACCAGGAATCTCTCCCTCCCCAGTCGTCGGGCATGGAGATCCTGCGGCTTTCAGGAATAGCGGTCTTGCGGTTTTCAGGCATAGACACAGACAACCCCGCCCCTGCCAGAGAAACCGGCTCCGACAGGGTAATCTGCCGCTTGACCCGGACGAGCCAGCAGGCAATCAACAGCCCGAAAACAAAAATGACCAGCAAGACAATTTCGGATAGAGAATAGCGTTTTGCTTTTTCAATATTCATAGCCAAAATCATACGCGCAAATGCCCTATTTTTCAACAATCGTTCCGGCAAAAATCATAGAACAATTCAAAATCCATTCCGGCCAAGTCCATATAAAAACAACCCGCCAAGTGCTGCGATATGTTGTTCCGATAAAAGGGGTTAGAAAATCATCCAAAGCGGCGGTTCTTTTCGTGCTAACGGAATAAGGGGATACCCCAAAAAACTCAAGGTTCTCTATAAAACAAGCCGAATTTTAGGGTAAAGAGCCGGCAAAATGGCGTTTTATTTGGTAATCTTTAAATAAAGGATGTCTTACGATGGAAACACTGACACTGACATCACAGGAAACGCTTCAGTCCGACGCAATAAGGGACTTTCTGCTTCAGGCCTGCCGGGAACAGTCGCCGGTTATCGCCAGTTACCTCTATGAGGGCAAGTGGCATCTGCTGGAATTGAAGGGTTTCGAATTATCGGATCAATTTGCCGCATTTAACATTCAAACGCCTCTTGAAAACCTCAAACCTTGCCAGCCCGTCGGCATCTGCGTGCATTTGGGTTATTTCAAGTACCTTTTCGACACATCCGTTGCGGCCATTGAAACTCAGGGGCCTTTGCCCCGTATCCTGCTGGATTTCCCGGATCGTGTGGAACGCATTGAACGCCGTATGTACCATCGTCAGCCGGTCCCTGCGGCGATGAAGGTCAAGGTCATGTTCTGGCATCGCGGGTATATGGACGATTGCGACGAAAAGCCGAGAGAGCTTTACTGGGAAGGCCGATTGCTGAATCTGTCTGTCGCTGGCGCTCAGTTTGAAACTGACATGCGGCAAAAAGACAATTTCAAGGTCGGCCAGCTTCTGGGCGTTCAATTTACCCCAATGAGCTATCAGATACCGCTTCTGCTCGAGTCGTATGTTCGATACCTCAAGGACCTGCCGGATAATGGGCATTTCCGAATCGGCGTTGAATTCCTGGGCTTGGAGGCCAGCCCCGAAGGCCGCGATGTTCTGGCCCGAATACGCCGTATCGTCAGCGCCTATGAAGCGATGAACAACTCCGATTGTTCGGCCTCTGACGGACCGCCGTGTTGACGGCGTTTACGGCCTCCAACAGCGCATACGCCTTGGTCAGGGTTTCCTCCCATTCGACCTGCGGGTCGGAATCGGCT
Source organism: Planctomycetales bacterium (assembly GCA_022615575.1). Classification (GTDB taxonomy): domain Bacteria; phylum Planctomycetota; class Phycisphaerae; order Sedimentisphaerales; family Anaerohalosphaeraceae; genus 4572-13. Next base: position 15,441 of record JAKEGM010000119.1, on the reverse strand, counting down.
ACAATCCCGCCGCCGACCTGAACATACGCCTTTTGCCGGCGGATTACTGCGGTACGAATGGCGATATTCCAGCACAGGTCAAAATTGATGCCAATCCAGCCGATGCTGCCGGTGTAAATCCCGCGTGCGGTCGGCTCCAGTTCGTCGATGATTTCCATCGAGCGGATTTTAGGCGCCCCGGTAATCGAGCCGCCCGGAAACGCGGCTTTCAGAATGTCGATAACCCGCTGCGGCTCCGGCGGCGACGCCAGCTGCCCTTCCACTGTTGCAACCGCATGATAAACCGTCGGAAAGGCCTCTATCGCCCGGGCACAGGTCACCTGCCGTGTGCCCGGAACGCACAGGCGTGCTAGGTCGTTCCGTTCCAGATCGACTATCATCGCCAATTCGGCCTGGTCTTTTTCGCTCTGGACCAAGTCGTTAAAATGCCGGCGGTTCGGAAAGGCCTCATCGGGCAGCCGGGGATCCCGCGGGCGGGTTCCTTTAATTGGTTTGGTTACGATGGTCTGACCACTGACGTTTAAGAACAGTTCCGGCGAGGCGCTGACCGCCGCCCCGTCCTCCCATGCCAGATAGGCTGCATAGGGGCTTGGATTGCGGCGATTGAGCCGCTGAAATAAATCCGCCGGCTGTCCATAAAAATCGGTCGCGAAACGCTGTGAAAAATTAATCTGGTACGTATCCCCCTCAGCGATACAGCATTTGGTCCGTGCGATCGCATCCATGTATTGTGCGCGGGTCATATTGCAGTCAAACGCCTCCATGTGAACCTGCTCCATGCCCGCCCCGTCCGGACACATCAGCCCGGCCGTTTCCGCTTCCCCAAGCCAGGTCTTTAGTGATGCCATTTTTTCCTGGACGGTCTGCCGCTGCGGTTGGCAATCCAGCGCCATCAGAAAAGATTCATGGGAGGCATGATGATGCAAAATCGCTTTGTCGTAAAACGCCAGCCGGATAACGGGTATCTCCAGATCGTCTGCCGCCTTGCCGGGAAGGGCCTCGATAAACCGACCCAGTTCATACCCGAAAAAACCAATCCACCCGCCGCAGAATACGCCGGCAGGCAGCGCTGCTGCATCGGAACAAAGCCGGTATTTCGAAAGAATCGACAGCAGTTTTTCAAAGGGGCGTTCTTCCGGGGACCAAAACACAAACACCTCTGCCGGCTCAGCAGCAAAAATGCTCCAGCCCTCAACCGACGGATTGGCCCCGAGAATGGCAGGAAACTTCTTTTGTGCGACCCTTTCGCTCAAGGCGTTCAAGTCCACGTCCATATGGACAGGGTAAATATGCGGCCGGCAGAAAATCCGTTGTAGCATATCGGTTTGCATGTCAGGGATTGAATTCCTCGATAATCCGCACCGAGGCGGAGGCGCCGATGCGGGAAACGCCCGCCTCGATAAAGGCCAAGACCTCCCGGGCGGTTTTGATGCCGCCGGCGGCTTTGATTTTGCATCGCGGCGCAGCTTCAGCCATCAGTTTGACATCTTCGATTCGCGCCCCGCCGGCCTTATGGAAACCCGTGCTGGTCTTCAGATAATCCACACCCGCTCGCTGAGCAATGCCGCACACAAAGCGAATCTGCTCCTCATCCAGCGCCGCCGCTTCTATAATCACCTTCAGCGGCACCGCCGGCCGCATCCGCCGGCATACAGCCAGGACTCCCTCAAATTCCCGCCGCAGGTAATCCGCATCGCTGGATAAAATTGAAGACAGGTCGGCCACCATATCCACTTCGTCGGCCCCGTCCATAATCACTGCATCGGCTTCATACGCCTTGACCTGCGGCAGATTGGTCCCGTACGGGAATCCCGCCACGGAAACAACCTTTACACCCGTTCCATGGACAATGTCAGCAGATAATTTCACCCATCGCGGCTGCACACACACAGCGTAAAAGCCATAGCCAACCGCCTCCTTGCACAGCCGACGAATATCCGGTTCCGTCGCCATGCAGTCCAGCAGGGTATGATCAAAGCAGCGGGCAAGTTCTTTTTTGCTCGGCGGAATCAAAAAATGCCTCCGTTATTTTTCCTCGCTGTCCTGTTCGTCGGCATCCATCGGCTGCGGCAAGGCATCCGGCACCGATTCCGGCGGCAGAACCTTAATCGGAATACGGGGTGTGTCTGCCTGCTCAGAAGGAATCCTGATAGAGGAAAGTTCCCGGTAAAACTCATCCTCCGCATCCTCGCCGCCGGCATCGCCGCTGTCCGGCAGGCCGGACGGTTCTTCGGCGGCGTGCGCAGGTTCGGACAGCACCGGCTGTTCGGACGCCCGTTCAAGGGCTTCCGGATTGGCATAAATGGCATTCTGCACCGCCTGTTCTGCCGGTTCCGACGTCATGGACTTCAGATAAATCGCGCCTGCCGCCTCCGGCTGCTCAACCCAGACCAGATGATTCCGCATCAGTTCCAGCATCGCCAAAAACAGACCGATCATCACCAGCCGATGGGTTTTTCCCTCAAAGACCTTCTGCAGCGTCATCGGCCCTTCCGTCTGCAGGCGGTGTAGCAGTTCGATTTGGTACAGATCGATCGGCGTATCGTCTTTGATATGGTCATATGCGGTGTTGATATTGCCGGTGGCCTTGAGAATCGCGTCGAACGCCTCCAGCAGCGTCCAGATGCTGACCTGGTCCAAATCCAGTTCCGGCTCCTGAGTGGGTTTGATTTTTTCCAGGATGGAATTGGAACGGGTGAACCGAAGCTGCCGTTCGTCGCCCGCTTCCTGCAGCAGGTTGGCCGCGTCCTTGTACTTTTTGTACTCCAGAAGCTGACGTACCAATTCCGACCGAGGGTCGCCTGCCGCTTCGTCCTGTTCGGTCAGGTCTGTTTTGGGCAGCAGCATGGCCGACTTGATTTCCATCAGCGTCGCCGCCATCACCAGAAAGTCCCCCGCCAGATCGATGTCCAAGCTTTTGAGTATCTCGATGTACTGGATGTACTGCTGGGTCACGCGGGCGATGGGGATGTCGTAGATGTCCACCTCCTCTTTGCGCACCAGATAGAGCAGCAGGTCCAGGGGGCCTGCAAAACCGTCCAGATTGACGCGGTATTCACTCATTGGTCGCTTTCAAATACCTGCCACAGAACGCCAAACAATGCGGCCCTGTCCAGCGCCAGGTTAGCAAGCTCGTCATCAAAACCGCATTCAAATTTTTCAATTGTTGCCAATTTTTGATTGTTATGCATTTCGTATCCCGCCCAATCCGACGGCATCCCGCACCCGCCGCATCGTCTGCCCGGCCACCGCCCGCGCCCGCCGTGCCCCGTCGCACAGGACCCGTTCGACATAATCCCGGTTTTTCTCCAAATCCTGCCGTTTCTGCCGATAGGGACGAAAATACTCGTGCAGCAGTTCGACCACACGTTTTTTAACCGTGCCGTAACCCACCCCGCCGGCAAGGTACTTTTGCTTCCAGTCGGCCAGTTCGGCATCCGGCGCAACCAGTTTCAGCAGGGCAAAGGCATTGCAGGTGTCGGGGTTTTTCGGAGCTTCCACCGGGGTTGAATCCGTCACCACCTGCATCACCTTTTTCTTGACGCTGTTTTCCGGCTCGAAAATCTCGATGGTATTGTTGTAGCTCTTGCTCATCTTGCGGCCATCAATGCCGGGGACAACCGCCACCGATTTGAGGATATGCTCATCGGGCAAAACAAAGGTTTCACCATAGATTGTGTTGAATTTAACGGCAATATCGCGGGCCACCTCAATATGCTGTTTCTGGTCGGCGCCCACCGGAACCAGGTTGCTGTCGAATATCAGGATATCCGCCGCCTGCAGAATCGGATAGGCAAACAACCCATGCACCGGACTTAGTCCCTGGGCCACTTTGTCCTTGAAACTGGTGCAGCGCTGCAGCAGCCCCATCGGGGTCACGCAGGACAACAGCCACGCCAGCTCCGTAACCTCGGGCACATCCGACTGCCGCCAAAAGACGGTTTTTTGAGGGTCCAGCCCCAAGGCCAGATAGTCCATCGCCACATTAAACGTATGCTCCCTGAGCACCGACGGGACGGGATTGGTGGTCAATGCGTGATAATCGGCGATAAAGTAAAAACCCTCATTTTCCGCCTGCAACTGCAGGTGCTGACGCATCGCCCCGAAATAGTTGCCGATATGCAGTTTCCCCGACGGCTGAATCCCCGAAAGTACTCGCAAAATGCTCTCCTGTATTCCTGATTCCCTGTAATAAACATTATCCCTGCACCAGCAGGACGATGCCGACCAGAAGGCCCACGATGGCGAAAAAACAAACACCCAGCGAAATACCGAAAACCCAGTAAAAACGTATCTGCTGCCTTGCCAGCGTGTATTTCATAAAGCGTTCGCTGGCCGAAAAGGTCCGGCTCATCTGCTGAATCCATTCCGTCTGCGTGACGGTGTCTTTGTCCAATTTGCCAAGATGCTCGCACATCCGGGCATCCATCTCGGTCGAAGCCGCCACCTTTTGATGGATTCCGGCCAGTTCATCGGCAACCTTCTCATCCCGCGCCGCCTTCTGGCGGAGCTGTTCGGCTACCAGGCCAAACGCCTGCCGCTGTTCTTCAAGAGCGCCGGGCAGCGGCCTGAGCATTTCCGGCAGGGTGTTCATTTGCTGGACAAGATGCTGGTTCTGCCTTATGTGCTGGTCGAGATTGTCGTTGATGCCCTGGAGTTGTTCAACCAGCCGGTTGACCGCTTCGTTAAAAACCTCTGCGGGGTCCTTTTTCTTTGGAATCACGGATTCGCCCGACCGCAACGGAACAACCGCTGTCCCGGGGGTCTCGTGCGATACTGAAAAATGATCCCGCAGGGCAACACCCGCCCCGGATGCGGAAACATCCGCACTGAAATGGTCTTTCTTCCTGCCGATGCCAAAAATTCGCCAAAACATCCCGATTTCCTTTTCGTTAAACCTTAAATTTGAATCCAGCAATGTTAAACTCTTTTCGTCCAAATTGCAAGACATTTCCCCTTTACCGAATACACATCGGGTCGGCCACCCGGCCGGCCCGTGCCTGACCAAACAGGCAGCGGACTAATTCGATGGCAAATTCCATCGCTGTCCCCGGCCCCTGACTGGTCACGCAGCTGTCGTCCGTCACGACGCGCCCGGACGCCGCGGATGAATCGGCCAGCTTGCTGTGAAAAGCCGGGTGGCAGGTGGCTTTTTTGCCGTCCAAAAGGCCATGCGGCGTCAATATCACCGCTGGTGAGGCGCAGATGGCCGCATAGAGTCGTCCAGCGGCTTTTTGCTGTTTGAGCAGGTCGACCAAAAGGGCACAGTCGCGCAGGTGTTCGGCCCCCGGCATGCCACCGGGAAGCACAATCAGGTCGAATTGTTTCTTTTTGCAGTCGCCAATCAGACAATCCGCCGTCAGCTTGACGCCCCGCGAGGCGGTAATATGCAGTCCGTCAACCGAGGCGACGGTTACATCCGCCCCCGCCCGACGCAATACGTCAACAATCACAACCGCCTCGATTTCCTCGCTGCCGTCCGCTATCGGAACCAGTACCGTTTTTCGCTCGCTCATAAGAAATCTCCGTGTCTGACGTTATGTCTTCTTTTGTGTGCCAAGGTATTATTATACGGCATACAGACCGCCCTTTCAACCGCTCCCTGGCCTCGGCGGGCTAAGGGTTTTGCAGGCGTCGGATTTGGGCCAGGAGTTTGTGTTTTCCGCGGCAGGACAGGAACGCTTCAATCTGTTTGAAATGGCGTTTATCGTAATACTGCAGGAGGGCCATTTGCAGGCGTTTTTCGCCCCGGCCGCGCGGGATATGGATGCGTTTGCCTTTGGGCGACAGGCTGGAGACATACATCGCCGTCGCCAGCGCCAGCGGAACGGGCACAAAGTCCTGCACCTGACGCGGCCGCCAGCCCCGCTGCACGAGGTACTCGGTCAGTCGAACGGCCTCGTCGGGCGAGCAGCCGGGATGGCCGCTGATGAAATACGGCACGAGGTACTGCTCCTTGCCGGCTTTTTCCGTCGCCTCGGCAAACTGCTTCTCAAACGCCTCAAAGGATTCATGGTGCGGCTTTTGCATCATGTCCAGCACCGCCGGACTGATATGCTCGGGCGCGACCTTCAGATGCCCTCCGACAAAATGCCCCGCCAGCAGGTTCAGGTATTCGGGGCTATGCAGGGCCAAGTCGTGGCGGATGCCGGAGGCGACATAGATATGCACCTTTTTCTTCTGCGCCCGCTGCCAGGCGATGACCTTCTTCAGCAGGGAAATCATCCGCTGATGCGAGGCCGGCAGCTTGGCGCAGGGTTTGGGAAACAGGCAGCTCATCCGCCGGCACGCCCGCGCCTCGGGGCAGACCATCCCGTACATATTGGCGGTCGGGCCGCCAATGTCCTGGATGGTTCCGTGAAACTGCGGATGCCGGGTCAGCGTGTCCAGTTCACTGAGGATGGATGCCTCGGAGCGGCAGGCGATCTGCTTGCCCTGGTGGAAATAAATCGCGCAAAAACTGCACCCGCCGAAACAGCCCCGATGCGTCGTGATGCTAAACTGCACCGGCTTGAGCGCCGGGATGCCGCCCTGCCTGTCGTATTTGGGGTGCCACATGCGGGTAAACGGCTGGTCGTACAGTTTGTCGAGTTGTTCGATCGTCATCGGCTCGGCGGGCGGATTGACGACAATCAGACCCGGCCCCTGGTCCTGCACGAGGGGCTTTCCCGCTGGGGCGGCCTGTTCCTGGCAGGCAAGCTGAAAGGCCATAAACCGCTGCGGGTCGGCTTCAAGTTCCTCCCGTGAGGGCAGATGGACCGCCTCCGGCGGAACCGCTGCCTCTCGAACCACCCGATACGCAAGACCGGGGATGTCGGTCATCTGGTCAACGGTTTTCCCCGCATCCAAACGGCGGGCGATTTCCAGCAGGGTCGTTTCGGCCATGCCGTGTACCAGCAGGTCGGCCTTGGCGTCGGCCAGCACGGAGCGTTTGAGCCGGTCTTCAATGTAGTCGTAATGCACCGGCCGCCGCAGCGAGGCTTCCAGCCCGCCGAGGATAATCGGCACGCCCTTAAAGGCCTCGCGTGCCCGTGCCGAATACACCAACAGAGGCCGGTCGGGGCGAAGGCCGGTTTTTCCGGCGGGGCTGTAGAGGTCTTCTTTGCGTTTATTACCCAGCGAAGCGTAGGCGTTGAGGCGCGAGTCGATGCAGCCGGAGGTAATGCCCCAGAACAGCCGCGGCCGGCCTAATGAACGGAAGGCATCGACGCTTTGCCAGTCCGGCTGGGCGAGGACGGCGACCTTATAGCCGTGATACTCCAGCCAGCGTCCCACCAGCGCAACACCAAACGACGGATGATCCACATAGGCATCCGCCGTCACCAGGATGATGTCCGGGGTGTCCCAGCCGCGGGCAGTCATCTCGCTGCGGGTTGTCGGCAAAAAATCGCTCTTCATGGCCCCCACTATACCACAGCCATGCCCGATTGTCCAAAGTCCGTTTGGCAAAAGCCCCGCCCCTCCGGCAATTTTGCGCTTGTGGATTGGACGCCCGCGCCCTATCATATCGGCAAAATGGCGTCCTTGGGACTTCTCCATAACCCTTTAAGGAATCACCATGACAGACCCATCCCTGACCATCGACCGTCAGGACGACGAGCGGTATATGCGGCTGGCGATTGACCAGGCGTTCATCGCAGAGGAAAACGGCGATGTGCCGATCGGCTGCGTCATCGTCCACCAGAACCGCGTCATCGCCAAGGCGTACAATCAGCGGGAGCAGCTGCACGACCCGAGCGCCCACGCCGAAATCATCGCCCTGACGCAGGCGGCGGAGCATATCGGCAACTGGCGGCTGACAGGATGCACGATTTATGTTACGCTGGAGCCGTGCCCGATGTGCGCTGGGGCGCTGGTGCTGGGACGGCTGGACCGGCTGGTGTACGGCACCGACGACCCCAAGACCGGCGCCGTCAAGTCGCTGTACAATATCGTGCAGGACCCGCGATTGAACCATCAGCTGGAGGTTACCGGCGGTCTGATGCAGGAGGAATGCAAAAAGCAGCTTCAGGACTTTTTTCTGCGCCGCCGGCAGGAGAACGCCCAATAATGCCTATTGCCTTGCGACGGCCTTGTGGGGTTCGAAGATAAAGACGCGGCCCTTGCCGGCCTGCTTGGCGGCATAGAGGGCCTGGTCGGTTGTCTTGGTGATATCGCCGGCGCAGTTTTCGCCGTCATACTGCCCGACGCCGACGCTGATGGACAGCGGAATGGAGTGGTGTTCCCAAGTCAGCGGCGTTCCTTTCGTGACGGCGACCATGCGTTCGGCCACGACGGCGGCATCGGCCAAGGCCGTATTAGGAAGGATAACCGCGAACTCATCGCCGCCGTAACGGGCGGCAATATCAATCTGGCGGATGCAGGCGCTGATGCGGCGGGCAATCTGCCTGATGGCCATATCGCCGGCACGATGACCGTAATTGTCGTTTATCGGCTTGAGATTGTCGATATCTACCATGATGATCGACAGCTTGCCGCCGTAGCGCTGGGTGCGGTGCAGCTCAATTTCCAGCATCTCATAAAACATCCGGTGGTTGAGCATCCCCGTCTGGCCGTCGGTTTTGGCCTGCCGCTGGGTTTTCTCGAACAAGCTGATATTGCCGATCGAGGCTCCAACCAGCTGGCGGAAGAGTTCCACGACGGCGATATCGTCATCGGTGAACACCCCGCCATTGTCCTTGCCGCTGAGGTTGAGTACGCCCACGACGCGCGTCTGGCAGATCAGCGGGGCGATAATGCAGCACTTGGTCTTGTAATTTCTGGAAAAGGCCTGGTGGGTATTGAGAATATGCGGCGTTTGAGGCGACTCCACATCGTTGATGACCAGCAGTTCCCGGCTGCGGACGGCGGCCACCATCGGCGAGGGCGGTGTCTGATTCAGTGAGACAATGTTGTTGATGGGGAACGGGTGATTGTTTTTCTCCAAGTGCAGAATGTCGCTGTTTTCCTCCAGAATATACAGCGATGCCAACTGAGCGCCGATAAGTTTGGGGATTTCCAGAACGCATATCTCCGCAATCCGTTTGACTTCCAGGCAGTTGATTTTCTTGACCAGCGGCGTAATCACATCCAACTGACCGTTCCGCCGGGAGCACCCGTTTCCGTTGCAGTTCGATTTCGATTTTTCGTTTGTATCCATCGCTCAATAGTGCGCTGTGCCGCTTTGTCTCACCTGTGGATTTTGCCCAACCGGCACTAAATAATCCGAGTTCCTGCCATCCTATATCGGAACAATTTTCAGCAGTTTTAACCGGTTTTGTAAATTTTAATAAATAATCCCGCTGTCGTGCAGAGATTGGCGGTTTTCAATTGACGATGTGAGCAGTTAACAATCGCTGTGTCCCCGCCAAGGAAGGCGGAATGAGGATATTATCGCCCCTTGAAGGAGCGACTTTTCTTATGCGGTGGTCAGCAGCTGCAGCGATTTGACGCAGGCGGCCTTGGTGGTTCGGTTGCGATGCTTAAGCCCCTGCTCGAGCACCTCGGCCGCCAGAGGTTTCATCCGGCCGTTCATGCTCCGTAAGCCGTAGGCGGCCGCCTTCTTGGTGGTGCGGGAATAGTCGCCGAACAGGGCCTGCCGGAGTACAGCCAGCCCATCCTCCTGCATCCAGGCCAGGTTATGGGCGGCCAGACGCGCCGTGGTAATGTCTTCCGAAAACAGCTTGCCAGCGAGCTGCTTGAGACGCTCAATCGTCGCCGAATCGCGCTTTTGATTCATGGTTCCCGCAGGTCCTCAAAACCGTAACAAAGTCCGTTTTTCTATTTTATTTATTACGGCATACTGAATCAAGAATCTTTAATTTTTTCTCGCCCTCTGCCGGGCTGCAGGACTCGCAGTGGCCGGAATGTTGCAGCCATGGGCGCCAAGCCCGTGAGACACAAGGGGAATCCGTCTCTTCTTCTTAAGCCCCCATCAGTGAGGGGTCGGATTTGAGCAAGTCCAGGAGAGGGCTTTGGCCCGCTATTTGAACGCTTTTTCCAGCAGCCCATCGCCTTCCAGACGCAGCCGATCGAAATAGGCGGGAACCGTGTGTCCGAGGAGTTTATCCACATACAATTTGGCCAGGTACTGCGCCAGCATGAAACCCTGCCCCCGCAGACCGACAAACAAGCCGTGCTGCGGATCGATCACCATCCGGGGCTCCACATAATAGCCCGACCAGACGGCCTGGAATTCCACGGAAGACAGGGTCGGAATCCAGTCCACAAAAACCTCCGACACAATCTCGAAAAAGTCCCTGGAGTTCAATTTCAGATTCTTCCCGGCTTCCTGCGAATCGATGGCCGGCGAGGCACAGCCGATGATCTGACCGGTTTCGGCAAGCTGCTGGCCGTACACGGCCGAGAAGCCCTTTCGCTGACGGCGGTCAATCAGCATTCCCAGCGGCTGGCCGTCAACGCCCATAAACGGCAGCCGGCGGGTAATGAAGGCCTGATGCCGGACGACATACAGCCCCGTATCAAAACCGAGCCGCTGGGCAAATTCCTCGGCTCCTTCGCCCAGCGCATTGATGAAATGGTCGGCGTAAAAGGTGACATAGCACTGCTGATGGTCACGGACCAGAATGGTATAGTGAGACCGTTCCTTGTGGACATCGATTAACTGGCAATCTTCGAACACCTGTCCGCCGGATTCTATGCCGAGGGTGCGAAGCAGGTCAACGACTTTGCCCGGCGAGGCCTGCCAGCAGTTTTCGGTCACCAGCGCTCCCAGATAGGTGCGGCTGTCGGCATTCATATCGGGGCAGATGTACGTCTTAAAATCGTCGGGACCGATCATCGTCGCATCCGACCAAGCCCTGGACGCTTCGAGCGCCTCGAAGATGTCCCGATTGTGCGCGAATGTGACATAGCGGGTCCTGCGGTAATTGATGTCTTTGATTTTTTGGAGCTGCTCAAAAATCGCCCGATTCTGTGCAGCGATATCGCTCAATTCCGGCAGCGTAAAAGCAGGCCGGCCGCCGGCGATATTCCGCCAGGAGGCGCCCCGGCCGGCATTAACCATGACCGGCTTCTGTCCGGCCAGTGCCAGGTAGCGCAGCAGCGCGCTTCCAGCAATGCCCCCGCCGGCAATGAAACAGCCGGTCTTGACGACACGGTCCGCTGAATGACGGCTTGCCGCACGGGTCTGGTCGGGGATGGGTTTCGTGTATAAATCGCCCAGCGTCAACTGGCTGGACATCGGCCCCCGCGGGGTCGGTTCGCCGACAATCAAAATGCCCCGCGCCGCCAGCAGCGGCTTGAGGCGAACGATGCAGCGTTTGCCGCGGCAGGCGCCCATCCCCAAACGCGTGGTATGTTTAATTTCGTCGATTGAGATATACTTCCGGTCGCCGATAACCTCCAGAACCTCGTCCAGTTTGACGTCGTCGCAGTGACAAATATACGATTCCGAGTCAACCGTTTCGCCGCTCGGCTCGAAGACCAGCGGCGCGGGGTAATCCGGTTCGGGCACGCACCCGCGCACGGCCAGCAGCGCCTCGCCCTGAAGCGTCGGACACTGGACTGTTATGATGCTGGTTTTCGTGGGCTTAAGCTGAACCTGTTTGACGCATCCTCGCCCCAGTTTTCGCCCCTGGTTGTCCACCAGATACACCGCCTGTCCCTGCTGTATCTGCTGTTCATACGGCAAAAAAACCCGCCCGCCCGCCAGGTCGTATCCGAAAATCGCCAGCCCCGGGCATTGATGAACGCACTGCATGCACCCGACGCATTTGTCGTAATCCATGACAGGCACATCGCTGGTGGAGTTTTTGGTGATGGCTCCAAAGGAACAGGCAAATGTGCAGGGATTGCACGCAAAGCCGTAGAGACAATCAATCAGGACAAACGGTTTTTTCCGGCGGGCCTCCGGCGGAACGGACGGTTCATCGAGCACCGCCACCGGTTGCTGCTGCGAATCGATATATTCCTTGGAAAGCGACAGGAAGGCGCGGTAATCATAATCGATGTCCATCTGATCGAGAATCTTGTACGCCACCTGTTGACCGCGCAGCACGGCGCTGGTGCCCTCGCCGATGCGTACGGCGTCGCCGGCCCCGAAGCAGTTGCGGCCAAACACTTCCTGGCCCTTGACCAGCAGGCGGTCGTCAGGGACAAGGCCCGTGCAGATATTGATGGCTTCGATGCCGGTGATGGTTTTTTCGGTTCCGGGCACCGGCTTGAAATTCCGGCATTCAGCGATGACCGCCCCGATGATGCCGTCCCGTTTTTGATTGGGAATTGCGCGGAGCAGGAGATGATTGAGCACAATGGGGATTCCAAGCCGCCGGATGCGATTGGCCTGTACGGGAAAACCGCCTTCCCTGCCCTGGGCTTCAACAATGGCTTTGACCCGGGCGCCAGCCTGCGTCAACTGATACGACGTCAGGTAGCCGATATTGCCCGCGCCGACGGTTAAGATGTTTTTGCCCAGCAGTGTGAATTCGATGTTCATCATCTTCTGAATCACCGCGGCGGTGTACACGCCGGGCAGGTCGTCGTTGTCAAAGGGCGGCATGAAGGGAACCGCCCCGGTTGCAACGACCAGGTATTGAGCATCGACGTAAAAAATTTCACTGGATTCGATGTTCTTGACCGCCACCCGCCGCCCTTCCAGGATGTCCCAGACCGTGCTGTTCAGGAAAATCCCCTCGGATTCCCGGCCGGTCAGCGAATGGGCGATTTCAAAGCCCCGCAGCCCGCCGAATTTCTTCTCCTTTTCAAAGAAGAAGAACGGGTGGGTCTGCATGAGAAACTGGCCGCCGATTTGCGCATTGTTGTCGATGACGATGCAGGAAACCCCGGCGCCTTGAAGTTTTTCCCGGGCCGCCAGTCCGGCCGGGCCGGCCCCAATGATGGCGACATCGGTTTTATGGATATTGACGGGCTTGCTTTCAGGAAGATGAACGCCGGGCTTGTAGTCGTTTGGAATCTCCTGCACCAGCCGCACATTGTCCACCTTCGTGATGCAGATTCGCTTGATGTGCCCATCCACCAGCATTTCGCAGGCGCCGCATTTGCCGATGCCGCATTCCACGCTTCGTTTGCGGTTCTTTAGGCTGTGGCTGTGTACCGGGAATCCCGCCTGATGCAGGGCGGCGGCAATGGTAAAGCCCTTCTCGCCGGTGATTTTGTGGCTTTCATAATAGAATGTGACCTGTTGGCGGGAGGCCACATCTAAAATAGGATGCTTCTGAATTCTATACATTTGTCGCTTGGCGCCTTTATCTGTAAAAAAACGGTCGTTCATCCACCGCGGGCGATGAGCCGGATTAAGCCGCCCGTCCCCGCCTCGTCTTTACCGCCTATATAGCGGTAAGCGGGTTATCCGTCAAGGGGTTAATGGCTAAGCTTTATCTCAGCAGGTCCGGACGTTTCTGACGAAGCCACTTGGGCAGGTCGTCGCGGGCAGCGCCGGACCAGAGGCCGGTTTGGGACTGGATGGCGTGGTCCATCAGGGTTTCGTACCGGGCAGAGCCGCTGTGAGGAAAGCTCAGATAGGCATAGCCGAAACCGTGGCGAATGAGTTCCTCATTGAGTACCCTGCCGTCGGGCACAACGACATACGCCAGCAGCCGGCCGTAGCGGTCGCGCTCGTCGCCGATTGTGTCCAGCAGGATGGTCACCCGCCGGCCGAAGGCGGTTTGCGCGGAAAAGTCGGCTGCTTCAGGGCCGTAATACATCTTGCCGATGGTGGGATGCTTTGTTTCCGGCGTATCCACCCCCAGCAGGCGGATGCGGGTATACGGGGAATCGCCATCCGAGATGTCTATATCCAGCGTGTCGCCATCGATAACCTCACGGACGGTGAACGCCCTGCCGTGATATTTCTGCCGGTCGGGACTGGCAGAGGACGCCCGCTCAATGGGCTTTCGCAGACAATCGCCGAACTGGCGGTCCAGCACGATGACAGCCGGAACCACAAGGAAGAAAAATAGCGCAACGACGGCGTTTCGCGTCGTGCGGCGCATGGCATGCGGGGACGTTTTTTTTCTCTTTGCCACGGTCTTGCAAAATTCCGAACGGTCCAGGCGTTTTATCGGGGGCCTGCCCCAGCCCCCCTCGCAGGGGAGTTTTTTTACGGACGGTTTCGCTGATTCGCCGGTTTATCCAGCTCGAAGGCGTTGCAGACAGCCACCAGAGCCGTATCGACATCCTTCAAGTTCACCAGGCAGCTGATGCGGATTTCGCTGGTGGTAATGGCCTCGATATTGACCTTTTTTTCGGCCAGGGCTTTGAACATCTTTTCCGCCACTCCGCAGTGTGACCGCATCCCGACGCCCACCACTGACACCTCGGCGATGTCTTCACGAATCAGCACATCCTGGCAGTGAATCTCTTCGCGTATCTCCGCGATGGCGTGTTTGGCCTCCTTCAGGTCGGAACGGGCCACGGTGAACGACAGATGGGCCTTCTGGGGGCTTCGTTCCGTTTGAATAATATCGTTGACGCTGACATTGTGCGACGCCAGATGGGCAAAGACGCGTGCAGCGCTGCCCGGCTTGTTGTCCACATCGATTAAACCGATTTGCGCCAAGTCCTTCTGGGACGTTGCGCCTGAAACCAGAATGCCTTCCATTTGAGGTACCTCATGTGTAATAAGGGTTCCCGGATTGTCATTCATGCTGCTTCGGACATGAATTTTTACATTGTATTTTTTCCCGAATTCAATTGATCGGCCGTGCATCACGCCGGCCCCCAAGCTGGCCAGCTCGAGGATTTCATCGTAACTGATTTGCTCCATCTTGACGGCGTTGGGGTATTTCCGCGGGTCGGCGGAGTAAATGCCGTCCACATCGGTGTAAATTTCACAGTAGTCGGCGCCCATCACCGCTGCCAGCGCAATGGCGCTGGTATCCGACCCGCCGCGACCAAGCGTCGTAATATTGCCCTCCTCATCGACGCCCTGAAAGCCGGCGACGACACAGATATAGCCGTCGTTGAGTTTTTGCCGGATACGGTCGGCCCCAATACTTCGGATGCGGGCCTTGGTATGGGAGTTGTCCGTGATCATCTGAATCTGCTGGCCCGTAAAACTGATGGCCTTCTGGCCCATGGCCGCCAGGGCCATCGCAAACAGCGATACCGTCTGCTGTTCGCCCGTGCTGAGCAGCATGTCCATTTCCCGCCGGGGCGGGTTGGGGTTCAGTTCAAGGGCGTCAGCAATCAGATCGTCCGTCTGCTTGCCGCGGGCCGAGGCCACAACGATCACCTGCTGGCCCCTGTTATGGGCGGCCAGCGCCCGACTCGCCGCCCGGCGGATTTTGTCCGCATTGGCCACCGAAGTCCCGCCGAATTTCTGCACTAAAACTGCCATGGTTCTGGAATCCTGTATCCGTAATTTCGATAGAATTTGCCGTTTAATTCCCAAAAAAATCAGGGGACACCATATCACACCTCCATCAAATTACAAGCGAAAAACCACGCCCGCCCGAATTATTGAAAATCGAGGGGATTTTC
>JAKEGM010000118.1 GCA_022615575.1 Planctomycetales bacterium | reverse complement strand
ACCTGTTCAATTGTACAGGGCGTTCTTTTTTTTTCAAGCATAAAACAGGGGCGGGTTTTTCTGCGGCCGCAGCCCGCGCCGTGACGGAAAAACTGCCGTTTGGAAGCAAAAACACCCCTTGCGGCGGACTGCTGTCGAGGGTGATGCGGCTATGTGTCAACACGATGAAGGCACTGCCCAGCCGTTTGGCGTGGGCAAAAAACAAAAAAGCCCGGCCAAACCGGGCAATCAATAAGGTCTCTATGAGACAGCATAAGATGTTTTATGTCCGAATTTCAAGACGAAATTAAAGCGGGAACAATACTGCAATGCTTTTTGGCGTTCGAACGCAAAAGGAACACAAATTTTATAAAATCCGCGAAATTCTGATATTTTGGGATTGTATCTGTTTTACTTGAATTGTTATACTGTGTGAGTAAATGTTCTCATAGTCATATAGAGTTGATTGGGAGTTATGAATGCGGGTTTTGTATGCCAGGCAGGCGGCGATTGCCAAGGCCATTTCTCATCCGGTGCGGGTGGCGGTTTTGGAATTTCTCAAGGACGGCGAGCGGTGTGTCTGCGATATCGCCGAAGCGGTCGGCAGCGAGCGCAGCAACCTTTCCAAGCACCTGTCAGTGATGGTCATCGCTGGCGTGCTGGAATCCCGCAAGGACGGGCTGAAGGTAATGTACCGCACCAAGACGCCGTGTGTGATGCGGTTTCTGGACTGTCTCAAGGACTGCCTCCGGGAACAGGCGGCCGAACAACAGAAGATGATTAAAGCAATAAGTTAAGAACGCAAGAACTCAGGAATAGAGATAATATGAATTTTAAGGCGGAATGGAAGAAGTTGGCGCTGATTATCGGCGGGTTTTTGGTGTGTTTTTATCTGCCGGTGGGAGTGGGGCGGTTTGACAACGCGGTTACCGAATCGCTGGCGCTGACCAAGTGGTATGCGCGGGAGCATGTGCTGCTGTGCCTTGTTCCGGCCTTTTTCATCGCCGGAGCAATCGGATGCTTTGTCAGCCAGGGGTCGGTGATGAAATACCTTGGCCCGAAGGCCAACAAGGTTCTGGCGTATGGCGTGGCCAGTGTGTCGGGTACGATTCTGGCAGTCTGTTCGTGTACGGTGCTGCCGCTGTTTGCGGGGATTTACCGGATGGGGGCGGGGCTTGGCCCGGCGTGTGCGTTCCTGTATTCGGGACCGGCGATTAACGTGTTGGCGATTATTATGACGGCTCGCATTCTGGGAATGGAAATGGGCATTGCCCGGGCGGTCGGGGCGATCCTGTTCAGTGTGGTCATCGGCGCCCTGATGCACCTGATTTACCGCAGGGAGGAAATCGCCAAGGCCGAGGCGGTGCCGGTTATGCCGCACGCGGAGCCGGTTCGCCCGTTGTGGAAAACGGGGGCCTTTTTTGCCGCGATGGTGGCGATTCTGGTGGTTGCCAACTGGGCGCGCAGCGGTGATATCCGGGCGATCTTTTTGTGCTGTCCGGGGGGGTTGCAGACGTATGCCGTCGAAGGCAGCATCGTTGGACAGACGGAAACCGCGGTAACGGTTGTTGACCGGGCGGGGACAGAACATACGCTGCCCGTCGAACAGTTCAAAGGCGCCCAGACGATCGACAAGAATCCGGTGTATGAATGGATTTCGCGGACGCGGTGGGGGATTGTCGCGGCCGCCGCGGTCATCCTGGCGGCGATGTGTCTATTCTGGTTCAGCAAGCCGGAATTAGGAGAATGGGTGGAGGCCTCATGGGGATTTGCCAAACAGATTTTGCCGCTGCTCTTATTGGGGGTGCTGGCGTCAGGATTTTTCCTTGGCCGGCCGGCTCACGAGGGGATTATTCCGAATATCTGGGTTGAAAAGGCGCTCGGGGGCAACAGCGTCTGGGCCAACCTGTTTGCATCGGTGGCCGGGGCGTTTATGTACTTTGCCACGCTGACCGAGGTGCCTATCCTTCAGGGCTTGATGGGTTCGGGCATGGGCAAGGGACCGGCGCTGGCGCTGTTGCTGGCCGGACCGACGTTGAGTTTGCCCAGTATGCTGGTTATCCGCTCGATTATGGGAACGCAGAAAATGATTGTTTATGTGACGCTTGTGATTGTGATGGCGGCAGTTACCGGAACGATTTTTGGGACATTTTTTTAAATGGAATGCGGGCTGGAAGCCCGCGTTCCAATAAGGAATCGAACAATGAAGAAGATTCAGATTTTGGGAACGGGCTGTCCCAAGTGCAAGAAGCTGGCGGAAAACGCCGAGGCGGCCGCGAAGGGGCTGGGGATTGAATACCAGCTTGAAAAAGTGACGCAAATCAGCGGCATTATGAAGATGGGTGTGATGGTTACGCCCGCGCTGGCGATTGACGGCATTGTGAAATCAGCGGGCAAGCTTCTGTCGCCTGATGAGATAAAAGCGATGCTTTCGTAACTTCAACCTGCGCAAATCGGAAAGGGAACAGTCATGAGTGTACAAAAATCCTGTGAATGCTACGGCGGGCCGACGTTGATTTTTGCCTGCTCCGGTGCGGCGGATGTGGGGGCGATTGCCGACCAGGCGGCGCGGAAAATGGCAAAAGAAGGCGATGGTAAAATGTTTTGTCTGGCCGGTATCGGCGGGCGGATCAGCGGCATTATGAAAACGACCGAATCGGCAAGCAGGATTCTGGCGATTGACGGCTGTCCGCTGAACTGTGTTAAAAATTCGCTTCAATTGGCAGGGTTTAACGCCTTTAAGCATCTGCAGTTGGCGGAACTGGGATTGGAAAAAGGCAGTTCGCCGGCAACGGAGGAAACGATCGCCAGGGTTGCTGCCAAAGGCAAAGACGTGTTAGCGTAAATGATTGACACCCTCGGTTGGCTGGATAGGAGTTTTGTGTATGAAAAAAGCAGGAAAATTCACTGTTGTTGCGATTTTGGCGGCGGCGGTCTGCGGCATCGTGGTTTACAAAAGCGTTCAGGTCCGGCATCAGGCGGCGGCCTTTGCCGATGACGGCGTCATCGGACAGGGCAAGCCGGTGCTGCTGGAGCTGGGCTCGCATTCCTGTGTGCCGTGCCGGCAGATGATGCCGATTTTGACCGAACTGAACAACGAACAAAGCGGCTTTGTCGTCAGCTTTGTCGATGTGTGGGCGGTTTCCGGAAAAGGGCAGCAGTACGGCATCGAGGCGATTCCCACCCAAATCTTTTTCGATGCCGCCGGCAAAGAGCAGTTCCGGCATGTTGGTTTTTTCCCCAAAGAGGATATTTTAGCCAAGTGGAAAGAACTCGGCGTTTCAATCCATTAAGCCATGCTGCAGGATTTATTTACACATCTGACTCGTGCCGTTGAGGGCGCCGGGCTTATTGCCGCGGCCGCATCGTTTGTCTGGGGCATCCTGAGTATCCTCTTAAGCCCCTGTCATCTGGCGAGCATTCCTTTGATTGTGGGTTTCATTGACCAGCAGGGACGCATCTCAACGAAGCGGGCCTTCTGGATATCGACTCTGTTTGCGGTGGGTATCCTGATT
>JAKEGM010000117.1 GCA_022615575.1 Planctomycetales bacterium | reverse complement strand
TTCCAAGTCCAAAAAGATTGTGGATCGATTGGATGAACTGACCATCGGCGGTCTGCAGGCAATTTGTCAATAGACAATAGACAATGTTGGAATCGTTTTGAAAACCATCTGATTTCATGGATGTCTTGTTAGGATAAGTGTCCACGATGTGCGAGAATGCCATTTTTCTGCATTAAAAACACCATTTTTTGGGGGCTACTTGACTTTTTGACAATTCGTTCTATACTTTAGTTGTCGTTTTGTTTATTGCAGGACGATAAAGGTCTTTTTTTGACCTGAACATAGAGAGAAGAAACGGCACAAGGGTTATGGTGTTATCCTGTGCCTTATAAGAAGATTAAGGGATTCTGCGAAGGGGCAGACGCCAGCGGAGAATGTGTGGCCGGCAAGTGGGATTTTAGTTTAATCAGCCGGATTCAGCAGGCCAATGACATTGTCGATGTTATTTCAGAGCATCTGAATCTGGAAAAGAAAGGCAAGGAACTTGTGGGCTTATGCCCATTCCATGCCGACCATAAGCCCAGTTTGCTCGTCAATCCTGCCAAACAAATCTTCAAATGTTTCGCCTGCGGAGCGGGCGGGGACGTCTTGAAGTTTGTCCAAATGAAGGAAAATCTGACGTTTCCGCAGTCCGTAGAACGTCTTGCCCAGCGGGCTGGTATTACGATTGAGCCGGTCCGAAGCCGGCGGGAGGGGGGACAGACGAGTGAACTGGATGCAATGACGCTCTCGAAGATGAATGCATGGGCGCTGTCGCATTGGATTTCAAACTTGTGGCATCCCCAAAAGGGTGTTGCCGCCCGGGCGTACCTTGCCGGCCGTAAAATCACCGAAGCGATGGCAAAGAAATGGCAGCTTGGGCTGGCGGTGGATGCGTGGGATGACCTTGCGGTTGCCGCTGCGGCGAAAAAAATCGGCGCCAGGCGTCTGATAGAAGCGGGCTTGGCGGTGGAGAAGGAAAGCGGCGGCGGTTACGACAAGTTTCGCAATCGGCTGATGTTTCCGATTTTCGATGTAACCGGCCGGGTAACAGGGTTTGGCGGACGTACGCTCGGTGAGGACCCCGCCAAATATATGAATTCGCCGGCAACGGCGCTGTTTGACAAAAGCCATTTGCTGTACGGGCTGGATCAGGCGCGGCAGGCAATTACCCAGACGGGTACAGCTGTCGTTGTGGAGGGCTATACAGATGTGATGATAGCCCATCAGTTCGGCATTGGCAATGTCGTGGCGGCGCTGGGAACGAGTTTGACCGGCGGCCATGCCCGGCTGCTGAAGCGGTACGGCAAGCGGATTGTGCTGGTTTTTGACAGCGATGTTGCCGGAAAAGCAGCGGCCAATCGGGCGCTGGAGGTTTGTCTGGCGGAAAAGGTCGATGTACGGCTTGCCTTTGTGCCGTCCGGCAAGGATCCCTGCGAGTATCTGCTTGAAGCGGGTGCCGAGGCATTTGGCCGGGTGATCGATTCTGCCGTGGATGTCATCGAGTTCAAATGGAATGTGCTCGAAGAACAGTTAAAAGCAGGTCAAAATCTGTCGGACAGGACAGAAGCGATCCGGCAGTTTCTGCAGACGGCCGCGTCGGCCTTCAGTGCCCGGCAGATGGATTCGGTCAGCCGAACGGTTGTGCTCAGCCGGCTCAGCGAATTGCTGAATATTCCGGCGGGACGGATTGAGGATGAAATCGCCAAAATCCAGAAACAGCGGCAGCAGGCCCAGCGTCAAAATGAGGCCCCCAAAGAGGGCCTTGGCCAGTCCGGCGGTCAGGACTTGATGGTCCGAACGCAGCGGGAAATACTGGAAGTTCTTTTGCATGAGCCATCCTGTTTTATGCAGGTCCGCCAGCGGATGTGTGCCGAGGATTTTGGGCCGGATGGGCCTGTCAGGGAAATCGCGGATGCGTTGTTCGGGTTAATGGCCGAAGGGATTGAACCCTCGATGGCCCGGCTCTATGGCCGCGTGGAATCGCCGGCCTCGGCACTGGTTCTGGCGGAACTGGATGCCCAGGGTCACCAGAAAGGGGGGGATTCCCGGCAGCGGCTCGAAATGGCGATGAGGGTGTTGGAAGGCCGAAAAAACCAGCAGCAGCTCGAGCAATTGAAGCAGCGGCTGGATGAAGACAGCGAGTTGAAAAAGATGCTCAAGCAGATTGCCCAAAAAGGACCTGATTTGCGAAAAGCGGGTATCTGATTACCCGCGGGACTTATTTCTTTTATTCGTGTTATTAAACCGTAAAAATGAGGAAACGTATGACATCGCGAAAAGGCAAAAGGAAAGACGAATTAGACAACAATGACGCCGTTGAAATCCGTGATCCGGGCGATACGGAGAACATTGCTGCGCCGGGCAATGCCGGCCGGGGGAAAAGTTCTCAGGAAAAGGAGTATCTGACGGAAGCGCCCCTGAAGGAGCCCCGCGTATTGCCGTTGGAGGAAGACGAAACGATGGTTGTCTCGCGCCACGAAAAGATCGAAGAGATGATCAAGTTGATAGTCGCCAAGGGCAAGGAAAAGGGGTTTTTGACCTATGAGGAATTGAATGATGCGCTGCCGGACGAGGTGATCAGTCCGGCCCGGCTGGACAGTTTGTTGATGACCTTTGATGAGATGGGGGTGCAGCTCCTGGATGAAGCCGACATTGAAAAAGCTGTCGAGGATGATTTTGAGGAAGCCGACAAAGTCGGCCGCAGCGAGGATGAAGACCAGATCGAGGAAGATATCGTCCTCGAGGAGGAACTGACCGAAAGCGAAGGTCGGAAGATTGACGACCCCGTGCGCATGTATCTAACCCAGATGGGCGAGATTCCGCTGCTGACCCGCGAAGAGGAAATCTCGCTGGCGCGCAAGATTGAACTGACCCGCCTGGCTTTTCGCCGAAAGGTTTTGGAAAGCGATTATTGCGCCAAAACCGCCGTGGAAATTCTTCAGCAGGTTGACGACGGAACGCTGCCGTTCGATCGGACAATGAAGATGAGCAGCGGGGAGGCCCCGGAGCGGGCGATCGTCAAAAACCGGATGCCTGCGAACATGGCGACGATTCAGAAACTGCTGGAACGCAACACGGCGCTCTTTCTGGAGTCCGGGACGGGCGCGATTGATGAGATTAAGCAGAACGTCAAGCAGATTCATCGCAACCGCCGCAAAGTCGCGTCGCTCCTGGAGGAGTTGAGCTTGCGGACCGGCCGGATTCAGCCGATGATGAAGAAGCTGCAGGGCATTCAGCAGAAGATGCATCAGTTGCAGACTCTCATCGAAGCCGGCCCGACGGCGGATTACGACCACGAAGACATCGAGGCCATAAGCCAGGAACTGCAGGGGCTTCAGGAGCTGGTGCTGGAAACCCCCAAGCAGCTGGATAAGCGGCTGCGGGCGGTCGAGGCGGTCTATGCCCAGTATGAAGACGCCAAGCGCCGCCTCTCGGGCGGCAACCTGCGTCTGGTGGTTTCAATCGCCAAGAAATACCGCAACCGCGGCTTGAGTTTTCTGGACATCATCCAGGAAGGCAATACCGGCCTGATGCGGGCGGTGGATAAATACGAGTACCGCCGCGGCTACAAATTCAGCACCTATGCGACGTGGTGGATACGTCAGGCCATCACGCGGGCGATTGCCGATCATGCCCGCACCATCCGGATTCCGGTGCACATGATCGAAACGATGAGCAAACTGCGGACGATTGGAAAGCAGCTGCTTCAAAAACTTGGCCGCGAAGCGACCATCGAGGAAATTGCCGAAGCGGCCAAGATGAGCGTGGCCGAAACCCGCCGCGTGCTGAAGATCAGCAAGCATCCGTTCAGCTTGGATCGGCCCATCGGTGAAAGCGAAGACAGCTACTTCGGCGATTTTATCGAGGACGAATCCGCCGAGTCGCCCGTTCAGTCCGCCGCCCAGGAGATGCTCAAGGACCGCATCGATGAAGTGCTCAAAACGCTGACCTACCGCGAGCGCGAAATCATCAAGCTGCGCTACGGCATCGGCGACGGCTATACCTACACGCTGGAAGAAGTAGGCCGCATTTTCAAAGTTACGCGCGAGCGTGTTCGGCAGGTGGAGGCCAAGGCAATTCGCAAACTCCAGCACCCCGTTCGCGCCCGAAAGCTGGAGGGTTTTCTCGACCACCGCGCGACCTGATGGATGCCGGGCATGGAGCGGCAGCGGCTCAATGAAACGCTGTTTGCCTGCGAAGACGGTACCGGGCTGCGGCAATTTGACGCCAGGGGGTTATTTCTTCAGGATTTCCATCCCGATAGCGGTAACATCGTCAATTTCGCCGGGATTGAAACGGTGGCAGACAGCCAAGTTGTTGTAGGCGTTCAGCATCGCCTCCACCGGAAGATGACAGATTGTGCGAAAGGTGTTGCTGAATTCAAACCGTCCGTCCTTTGTGTTTTGGCCGATAAGCGGTTCGCCGCCGTCCGAATAAACCAGCAGTTTATCCCCCGGCTGCAGTTGAATGGACTGCTGCTCGAATTGGGCTTCCGCAAATACGCCCAGAAGCCCGCCGCGGGTCTGTAGCGGCTGGAGTTGTCCGTCCCGAATCAGGATGGGGTAGGGGTGTCCCGCGCGGGCATACTCCAGCGTCATGGTTCGGATATTCAGCAGGCCGTAAAAACAGGTCGCAAACAAACAGCCGCTCAGCTCCTGTTGTGCCATTCGCAGGTTCAGCGTGGTAATGACTTCCCACGGCTTGAAGATATAATAATCATGGCCGATGGTCTGCCGCATGACCATGGCGTGTTTAAGAAACATCGTTAAGAGGGCCGCGGGCATCGAATGCCCCACGGCGTCGGCCAGATAGAAGCCGATATGCTCTTCATCCAGGCGGACCACGTCATAAATATCGCCCGAAACCCACTCGGCGGGCCGGAATACAGTCGCCCAGCGGACGGTGTCGGTATCGGGAAGCCGGCTGGGGAGAAAATTCCGCTGAACCCGGCCGGCCATTTCAAGCTGCCGGGCGGTATCTTTATTTAATTGCAGTTGGCAGGTGTGGGCTTCTTTGGAGGCCAGGTCCCTTTCCAGCCGCCGGTAAAACAGGACATTGCTTTCAATCCGCGCCCACAGTTCTTCACAGTCCAGCGAACGGATGTTGGCCGCCAGCTGAAGATGGTCCAGTTTCAGGAAGGGGGGGCACTGGTAGCAGAGTATCGAGATGTCCTGCCGATCCAGTTTTTCAAACAGGGCCGCAAAATGCTGCCCCTCGGCCGGCGTAATCAGTTCGGCATCGACAATCACTGTCCCGCGAATCCTTCGGCTTTGCGTGCAGGATAGAAATTCACCGAGGGAAACACAGTCCCACAGATACCCGTGATTATTAAGACGCTCCAGCAGTTCGCCGGAAACGGCCCGGTCGCCCACAAACAGAACGTTGACCGGGGCGGTCTTATTGGTTGTCAGTTGGTTTTCCGCAAGCATTTTTTCCATCGGAACATAAACCTCGGTTATACGAATATCGGATGTTTCCGGGGGCGGCTTAATGAGCCAATTGGCCTTCCGAATGCCTTTTTCGACGGATTTTCTCGATTGTATTTTGGATATTGCGGATTTTATATTGTGATTGACGGGAGAGGTAGGGATTTTCGATTTCAGAGTTTCGAATTACAATTTTTTTAGATTTTTGGGGATTAGCGGTTGACAATGTGGAGAAAGTTGGTATAATTATTTTCAGTATCGGCTCGAGTCTTGAGGCCTGAGCGTTGAGTTTTTTAGCGGAAGGGAAAACCTAAAATTCTTTTTGAGGGAGAGGTAAAATGAGGAGTGGTTTTCTTTTTTCAATCATTGCAATGTTTTGCAGTTCTGTCTGGGCTATTAGTGGTAATTTAGGCAATGGAAACGGTTCGCGGGCTAACCCGTACTTAATAGAAGATTTCGCTGATTTTCAGAAATTTGCCAGCACCAGTTCTTACTGGTTAAGCGGGGTTCATACAAAACTGATGTGTAATGTCGATCTAAATCCAGCTCTTTCCGGAAGAAAAACTTACACTACCGCCGTTATCGGGAGAGATACAAGCACGAGTTACGGTTTCCAAGGGACCGCATTTGCTGGAATCTTCGACGGTAATGGTTACGTCATCAGCAATCTTACGATAGATACAATGGGAGTGAATAATAGTTTTTTAGGGTTATTTGGTTGGGCAAATTCCAGCGGAGAAATTAAAAACCTCGGTGTAGAAAACGTGAATATAATCGGCAGTACTAATTCTTCCAATTATGTTGGTGGTCTGTGCGGAGATAATTTGGGGTTCATTAAAAACTGCTACGCAACGGGTTCGGTCAGTGGTACTCTCCAAGTTGGGGGACTTTGTGGAAGAAATAACGAAGGTTTCATTGACAACTGCTATGCAAACTGTATGGTTACTGGAACCATGGATGTTGGAGGCCTATGTGGGTGGAATTATAACCTTGGCTTTATCGAAGATTGCTATGCGGCAGGTTCAGTTAGCGGTTATTCCTATCTTGGTGGGCTATGTGGGAGAAATGGAGATGGTGGAATAGCCCCCGGTTTCATTAAAACCTGTGGTGCGTCAGCAGATGTTGTTGGACGTGATGGCTCTTCTTTTCTCGGCGGTCTATGCGGGATAAACTCCGGGAGCATCTCTGATTGTTATAGTATTGGTGCGATAAAGGGAGGAAGAAATTCTACTAAGCTTGGAGGATTATGTGGTGTCGATATAGGCGGTTTCCACAAGTGTTACGCAGCCGGTTCCATTTCCGGTGGAAGTGGTTCATATTATCTCGGTGGTTTATGCGGCGAAATCAATGGCAGCTACATCACCGATAGTTTTTGGGACATACAAACATCAGGGGTAACAAAGGGCATTGGAAATCAGACTGTTGATCCTGAAGGTGTGACTGGCAAAACAACTGCGCAGATGCAAATACAAAGTACGTTTATAGATGCGGGTTGGGAATTTGCAAATTTCCAAAAAGGTTTACGCGGCTGGTATGTATTCGAAGGAAGCTACCCCCAATTTGACTGGCAGAATCCTCATGCACGCTATGTTCCGGACGTGTCTAATAGGGTACTCTCTGAGGCACAAATTGCATTAGCTGAGTATGGATTAACAGTGGGCGATGGGGTTTATGTAAAAAGCTGGAAGACACCTGTAGGTATAGTTGCGGGTATCTCAGTTCATGCAGGCGGTTATGTTGACATCACTGTGCCAGTCGATATTTTTGTCTCTTCCGGAAACAGCGGTGATGGTTCACAAGCTAATCCTTACGAAGTGGCCTGTAAAACGGATTTGGATGCAATCAATAGCCGTCTTTCGTCATGTTATATTATGACAGCAGATATTTACTTGGGTTACAATACTCATTATTCTGCGGCAATAATTGCACCTGATCTGGGGCTTGGCAGTAATTATGAAGGAACTCCTTTCTCAGGTTTTTTTGATGGCAATAGTCATATAATAAGCAATCTGACAATGTCGTCCACTGATGTATCATACAGTGGTTTATTCGGTTATGTTGGTCCGAATGGAACGGTTGCTAATCTCGGCATTAAAAACAGCAATGCCAGGATATATAATTATCAGTCTTTCGCCGCTGTTTTGTGCGGCAAAAATGA
>JAKEGM010000116.1 GCA_022615575.1 Planctomycetales bacterium | reverse complement strand
GTCGCCCGTGAAGCCCTGGTCGATTGTCTCAAGCAAAAGAAAGCAACGCGCGATGAAATCTGGCGTTACGCAAAAATCTGTCATATGCTCAATATTATACGTCCTTATCTGGAAATGGCCTCATGAGTAAAATGGATATCGCAAAATCGATCCATCAGCGGCTTCTGAATGTCAGAGACAAAACGGGGGAGCCTTTCAATAACCTGCTTGTTCATTATGGACTTGAGCGACTTTTGTATCGGCTTGTTCTTTCTGATCATGCCGATTCCTTTGTGCTGAAAGGAGCACTGCTTTTTACGCTTTGGCACGGTGTTCCAGGCAGGCCAACCAGGGACATTGATTTACTTGGGCTGGGACACCCAACCCATGAACGTCTGAGGCAAATATTCACGGATGCATGCAAGGTAGAAATTGAAGAGGATGGTCTTGCGTTCGACCCAGAGTCTATTCAAATGGAAGACATCCGTGACGATCAGGAATACCTTGGGGTTCGAATCCGTATGCTGGGCTTTCTTGGTAACGCTCGAGTTCCGATTCAAATTGATGTTGGTTTCGGTGATGCGGTGATACCGCCACCCGAGAAAATTGACTATCCGACCATTTTGGACCTTCCGGCCCCGAGATTTTTGGCCTATCACCCGGCAACTGTGATCGCCGAAAAAGTCAACGCCATGGTGGTTCACGGTCTTATGTATAGCCGGATGAAAGACTTTTATGATATCTACGTTCTCTTGAATCATATGACGCTGGATGATGATTTGCTGACCAATGCAATCAGGGCGACTTTTCAAAGGCGCAAGATTGAATTGCCCAGTGAACTTCCGGTGGTGTTTACCCCTGATTTCCTAGCGGATGGCACCAAAGAAACTCAGTGGCGGGCATTTCTCAATCGAAGTATGCTTTCCGACTTTGGCCTTTCACTCGCAAAAGTGCTTGATGCTCTGCACGAACGGCTCTGGCCGATACTTCAAAAAGCTAAAAAATGACCCGTACACCGTGCCAGGAAATCGAGGTTCGGGATGTGCAAAATCCATGCGTCTGCTCATTTTCTCCACGGCCAAGCAGAGCTTGACCGTGCCACCCTATGTGTGTCAGCGGATTATCGTATCGCCAGGGTTCGGGAGGTTACGGCGCCGGCGCCTTCGATGATGATTTCGTCCGGCATGAGTTTCACTCTCGCCCAGGCGCCGCCGGCGTCGGCGGCATCGACCATCGCCTCAATGGTCACATAATGAATGCCGTTGTGCAGGGTGTATCCGCCGCCGTGCCGATGGCCGCAGAAATACGCCTTTACACAATCGTATTTTTCAAGAATGGCAACGGCCTGTTCGGCATTCCAGGCAATATGCGCATCGTCCAGCGGCATCAGCGGCAGGTGCCCGAAGACAATCACCGGCCTGCCCTGCGCTTCCGCATCCGCAAGCTCAACGTCCAGCCATGCAAGCTGCAAGTCGCTGAATCCGCCGTTGTACTCTTTTGCGTTGGGCGCGCCGGCGGCTTTTAGACGCTCGAGCATCTGGGCGGATTGCCTGTATCGCTCGCTGTTTTCGTCCCAGCCGCCCTCGACGGCCAGGTCCTGTGTATCCAATACGACAAAACGCCAATCCCCCGCGTCAAAGCCGTACCACGCTTGCTCGAGGCCGAGAATGCGCATCGTCCGGTCGCGGTCAAGACCGGCAAAGTCGTGGTTGCCCAACAGATGATAATGCGGCATCGGCAGTGTTTTATAAACGGCGACGGCCTGACGCAGCTCCTTTTCGGCATTCGGCCCGCCGTCGATGAAGTCGCCCAGCTGAATCACAAACGCCGGCGGCGATTGATTGAAATCGTTTACACAGCGCTGCAGCGCAGCCAGCGATTCGGCGTAATGCCGCCCCATCGCCGGGGGCTTTTGGGCATACTGCGCATCCGCCATAACGCCGAACGGAAGGGCCGCAGCCGGCCGGTTCGGATTGACGCCGCAGCCGGCGGCCGTCACCAGAACACCCAGCGTCCCCATATAAATTGCTCCCCACAGGGCTTTCATTATTGCGTCCGACGGTAAAGCTCCATGGCCATCTGCCGCAGGAGATCGGCTTCAGGGCCGAAGTCCTGAATGGCCGCAATGGCCTGACAGGTGAAGGTTTCAAAGATGGCGCGGGATTTTTCCATGCCTATCAGCGCCGGATAGGTCAGTTTGCCCTGGGCGGCGTCCTTGCCGGCGGTCTTGCCGAGTTGGCTGCTGCTGGCGGTCATATCCAGAAGGTCGTCGGCAATCTGAAAGCCCAGTCCGATCTTCATCCCGTATTCGAGCAGCGCGGACATCTGGCCGTCGTTGGCGCGTCCGGCAATCGCGCCCAGCGCCGCTGAAGCGGCAAACATCTCGGCGGTCTTGTTGAGGTGGATATATTCGAGTTTGGCCAGCGAGCCGTTGACATGCGGGCCTTCCATGTCGGCGGCCTGGCCGGCAATCATGCCCGACGGGCCTGCCGCCTCGCTGAGGGTTCGAATCATCCGCACCGCAATTGCAGGATTGTCTATCTCGCTGGCCAGGACTTCAAACGCCAGCGTCAGCAGGGCGTCGCCGGCCAGGATGGCCGTCGCCTCATCGAACCGCTTGTGGCAGCTTGGCCGGCCGCGGCGCATATCGTCATCGTCCATCGCCGGCAGGTCGTCGTGAATCAGCGAGTAGGTGTGCACCATTTCCACCGCCGCGGCGGCGATTTGAGCGTCGGGGTTCAGCAAGCCGGACACGATTTCGCAGGCCCACATCACCAGCGCTGCGCGGATGCGCTTGCCGCCGCTTTGCAGCATGTAGTCCATCGCCTCCCGCAGGCGCGGGGGAATTTCGGTCTGCTCCTCAAGCAGTTCGGCCAGCACCCTGCCCGTCAGGGTCGCCTTGTCGGCCAGGGCCGCCGTGAACCGCTCTTTGTTATACGCGTGTTTTTGAAATGTATCGGTTGTCATTGCTGTCCGGCCGCTCTGAATTTTGTTTCCAAGCGGGGCTATTATACCCTATTGAGGGTATTATTTTAACAGAAAAATCACGGAAATTTCGGTCGCGGGAATGCCCGAACAGACGGGGGCAGAAACATCCTTTCCGGCCCTCTCAAGGCGATTTTTCTTGAATTCGCCCCATTTCCCTTGTATATTCCGGCATGTCATTTGTCGGGATTTTGCGATGCTCAGGCAATTTTCCATCCGGTTTTTATGCGGGATACCTATCCAGTTCAAGCTGTTTTGGGTACAATGGCGACAAAAATTTAACGAAAGCGGGTGTTTGTGAATGCGTACTAAAATCGCCGGTCATTTTAAAAAGGGATTTCTTGCCGGAATCCTGGTCATACTGCCGCTGTTTATCACGGCGGTCGTTCTTAAATTCCTGCTGGGCATGGTTACGGGCCTGCTGGAACCGGCGCTGCTGCGGGTGTTTCCGCACATCCCGATCTGGGTCAAGACGGTGGTTTCCATCGTAATCCTGTGCATCGTCATCTACCTGCTGGGGCTGACCACGCGGCATTTCCTCGGGCGCTGGTTTCTCAACCGCCTGGATAAAATGCTCCTTCACATCCCCCTGCTGAACACCATTTACGGCTCGTCGCGCGACATCGTTCGGATTTTCCTGAACCCCGACCGCAAAAGCACGTTCAAGGAAGTCGTTCTGGTCGAATTCCCCGGCCCCGGACTTAATGCCTTCGGATTTATCACCGGCGAGATGACGGATATGCAGGGCCGACCCTGCTACAAGGTGTTCATTCCGACAACACCCAACCCGACGACGGGCTTTCTGGAAGTCATTGAGAAATCGCGGGTGGTTCACTGCGGGATAGCGGTGGAAGAAGGCATCAAGATGATTATGTCCGGCGGCATCCTCGGCCCCCAAACGCTTCAACAAACATCCTTCAACATCAATCTCCCAGAAGGGGAAAGGAGTCCTGAATGAATATCGCACTGCTGTTAATTGTCGGTCTTGCGCTGCTGTATTTCGGCGCCGAGCTGCTGGTCAAGGGCGCGGTCGCCATCGCCCAGCGGGTGGGCGTCAGGCCGCTGGTGATCGGGCTGACCATTGTGGCGTTCGGCACCAGTATGCCGGAGATGACCGTCAGCGTCCTGTCGGCCATACAGGGCTCGGGCGACATTGCGGCGACCAATGTTGTCGGTTCCAATATCTTCAATGTCGCATTTATTCTCGGCCTGGCGTCGCTGATTTGCCCGATTCGCATTTCATCTCAACTGATCAAGGTGGACACCCCGATTATGATCGGCGTTTCCCTGTTATGCGTGGGGGTGCTGTATGACAAACACCTGTCCCGTCCGGAAGGCCTGCTGCTGTTTATCGGCATTGTGGCCTATACCTGGTTTGCCTTTTATCTGGCCCGCAAAAAGCCCTCGGAGACGATTTTGCACGAGGCCGAAGAGATGCTCAGGGAACAAAAATCCGACTGGATATCCGCTTCCGGATGGCGGGCGGGCGGCGTGGTGGTTGGGGGATTGGTCCTGCTGGTGCTGGGGTCCAAGGCCCTGGTGGCCGGTTCCATCCAGCTGGCACAGAAGGCGGGGCTTTCCGAAGCGGTCATCGGCCTGACCATTGTCAGCGCCGGCACCAGCTTGCCGGAACTGGCAACCTCGGTGGTGGCCGCGATGCGCCGCCAGCCGGATATTGCCGTCGGCAACATCGTCGGCTCCAACATCTTCAACATCCTGGCGATCCTGGGCCTGTCGTCGCTGCTGTTTCCATATTCAGCCCCGGGCATGACCGCGGTGGACCTGTGGGTCATGCTGGCCATCGGAATCCTCCTGCTGCCGCTGATGTGGACCCGCCTTTCCCTCTCGCGGCTGGAAGGCGCCGGACTGCTGGCCTGCTACGGGATGTATCTGGTACATCTGTGGCCCAAGTAGCCCCATTTGCTGCAGAATAACCGCCTCGCCGGTAACCGTGAAGGTATGCACAGCAAGCGTCGAAAAATCCTGATTCTGGGCGTAACGGCGTCGGGCAAGGGCGCCCTGGCGTTTGAGCTGGCCTCTGCGCTGGGCGGCGAGATTGTCAGCGCCGACTCCATGAAGGTCTATCGGCGGATGGACATCGGCACAGCCAAGCCGCCGCCGGAAAAACGGCGGCTTATACCGCATCATCTAATCGACGTGGTCGAGCCGAGCGAGCCGTTCAGCGTGGACAGGTTCCTTGACCTGACCGGACAGGCCGTTGCAGATATTCAGACCCGACAAAAGCCGGTAGTCGCCGTCGGCGGTACGGCCATGTATATCAAGGCCCTGCTGTACGGCCTGTTCGACGGGCCGGGCACCGATGAGACGATTCGCCAAAAACTCAAACAGCAGGCCGAAGCGGAGGGGCTTTCCGAACTGCACGGGCGGCTGGTCGCGGTCGATTTCGAGGCGGCCCGGCGGATTCATCCCAACGACGAAAAACGCATCATCCGGGCGCTGGAGGTGTATGAACTGACCGGCAGGCCCATCAGCTCGTTTCAGCGGCAATGGGACGCTCCGCAGCCCGCCGACGACTGGCTGGTCATCGGCCTGCGGCGAGGAAAAGACATTGAAAGCATACGGATGAATGCCCGCGTCAAACGAATGATAGACGACGGCCTGCGGGAGGAGGTCGCCGCCCTGCTGGCCGAGCCGAAACCCCTCAGCAAACAGGCCGCCGCAGCCATCGGCTATGCCGAGATGATCGCGCACTTGCAGGGAAAGATGGACTTGGACGAAACCATCGAGCAAATCAAAATCAACACCCGCCGCTTCGCCAAAACCCAGCGAACCTGGTTCAAAACCTTCCGCAACGTCCACTGGCTCGACATCGCCGAAGAGGACACGGTCCGGACCGTTCTTCCAAAAACACTGGCGATACTGGAAAAGGGAACATCCGAGTGAACGATTACAAACTCGAACCGGTTTCGTCGCATATCGCGCCGTGGGCGCCGGCCCGCGACGCGTCGCGTCAGATTGCCGTGATGATGAGCGGCGGTGTGGATAGCTCCGTTACGGCGCATCTGCTGCGTGAGCAGGGCTGGGACGTGCTGGGCCTCACGATGCGGATACCCGCCGTCTGCCGGACGGACAAACGCGGCTGCTGCGGGGCGGATGCGGCCTATGTCTGCGCCCAGCTCAATCTGCCGCACTATTTTGTCGATGTTGCCGTGCCGTTCAACGAACTCATCATCGACCGCTTTCGGGCCGAATACCGCCGGGGACGGACGCCCAACCCGTGCGCCGACTGCAACACTTTTTTGAAATTCATGCTCATCTGGGATTTGGCGGAGCGGCAATTCGGGATACGCAATCTGGCCACCGGCCACTATGCCGACGTGGTGCATACGCCGCACGGCCCGCGTCTTCGCCGCGGACGCAATCACGCCAAAGACCAGAGCTATTTTCTCTACGGCATCCCGCTGCGGCGGCTGGGGGATTTTGTGCTGCCGCTGGCGCACCTGACCAAGAACGAGGTCCGCGACATCGCCCGTCAAATCGGCATCGGCGTCGCCGAAAAACCCGAGAGCATGGAACTGTGCTTTGCCGGCGAGGGCAATTACCGCGCCGCCCTGCTCGACGGCGACCGGCCCGGCGACCTGCTGGACATCCGCGGCACCGTCATCGGCACGCACAAGGGCATCGCCCATTACACCTTAGGCCAGCGGCGGGGCCTGCGCTATGCGGCGGGCGAGCCGGTGTATGTCGCCGGCATCGACGCCGAACACAACACCGTCACACTGGGCACGCGCGACGAAATCAGCTACCGCACCATCACGGCAGGCCAGGTCAATGTCCTGATACCCGAACAGACCCGGCCCGGCCAGACGCTGTTCGGCAAGCTCCGCTCCTACGGACCGCCGCACGAATGCAAAATCACACGATTCGATAACGGTTTATTGACTGCACGGTTCCAAGAGCCGCAGTTTGCCCCCTGTCCCGGCCAGAAGCTGGTGCTTTACAACGCCGACGAAGAAATCGCCGCCGGCGGAACCATCGAGGCCTTTGAATAGGAACACACAAGCCGTGCGCCGCGGCAAAGGCCGCGCAGCGGCCGGAATGCTGTAGCCCCAGGCGTCGGCCTGGGGAGGAAGGAATGCGCGTTTTTTCTTTCTCT
>JAKEGM010000115.1 GCA_022615575.1 Planctomycetales bacterium | reverse complement strand
TTATCCTGATTACCGGCGTAAAGCCAATTGCGATGTTTCTATGGGGCGGCCTGGCGAACCTTCTGCAACCCCCTCCCAAAGAGTATGTTCCCGCCATGCCGACGACCCTGAAACAGTTGATTGTCCACGACAAAGATAATCTGACACCAATGGAGATGCTCAAAACGCCCCAGTTTTACCTGATGTGGTTTATGTATGCCTGCGGGGCGGGCGCTGGCCTGATGGTGATTGCCAAACTTTCGGCCATCGCTGAAATCCAAGCGGGCATCAAGCTGGGATTTATCCTGGTAGCGGTACTGGCCATCGGCAACGGCGGCGGACGCATCGTCGCCGGGATGCTCAGCGATAAAATCGGACGCAAGGCGACGCTGTTTTTGTGCTTTATCGTTCAGGCCGTCGCAATTTTACTGTTGTCCATCACCAAACAGGGAACCTTCCTTGCATCAATCCCGGTGCTGTCTGTTTTGTCGGCGCTGATTGGGGCCAATTACGGCGCCAATCTGGCGTTGTTTCCTTCGCTGACCAAGGATTTTTACGGCCTGAAAAACTTCGGTGTCAATTACGGGCTTGTGTTCACCGCCTGGGGCGTCGGCGGCTTTATGCTGTCGTTTCTGGCCGGAAAAATGTATGACATCCATAAAACATTTGCCATCGCCTATTACGGCGCTTCCATCCTGCTGATATTGGCGGCGATTTGCGTTTTCATGGTGAAACCGCCCCGCCATTTGGAAAAAACAACCGCTTAGTTTAGAGTTCAAGCTTAGCTTTTACACACTAACGTGTGAACTCCCGACGACAAGTCATGGCATCGACCCCTCACAGTCGATGCCATTTTTTTGCCTCAATCCGTATTTTAGCAATATTCTGTTAAAACTGGACGAGATATTAGCTTGTTTGATCTTCTGAAAAACTATAAAGTACAGCTCGCAGAAACACAACTGTTTTTATCGCTTAACAAGATTGCGAATTTCTTTTATCGGAGATGGCTAATGAAAAATCGCTGGCTCATCGCGGCGTCCGCCGTGGGTATCCAGCACAAAGCCGTGCAATCCATAAAAAAAGCCCGTATGTCTTAAAGACATACGGGCTTTTTTTGAATTCCCCTCAATCACAGCGTTTCTCTATGGGGCCATTGCACCGGCACGGTCGCATAAAAGCCGGACATTCTCCATGGCTTCTTCTTCGGGCAGAATCTGGCGAAACAGCATCAGCGCTTCATCCCGCCGCCCCATCAGCGACAGCGCCGTCGCCATGTTGGAACGATAGCGCGTATTGTCGGGAATCACGGCCGCCGCTTCCGTAAAATAGTCCAGCGATTTGGCGTAGTCCTTTCGAATCAGCCAGCACATTCCCATATTGTTCAGCAGGACGGGATCACGCGGACTGACGCTCAATCCCGCAGACAGCGTCTGC
The DNA here is from genome assembly GCA_022615575.1 of Planctomycetales bacterium. GTDB lineage: Bacteria > Planctomycetota > Phycisphaerae > Sedimentisphaerales > Anaerohalosphaeraceae > 4572-13. The sequence goes on along the minus strand of JAKEGM010000115.1, from coordinate 12,337 downwards.
ATCGCGTCCGGTATCCGCCGCTGGCGCATCTGCATGGCCGCCAAGTCGTTATAGGCCGGCAGAAATTCGGGGTACTCCGTCTGAATCTTTTTATAAAGCTGTTCGGCCTGGGCATCCCGCCCCTGAGCCACGAGGATGTCGGCCATCAGATACAGCGTCTTTGCGGTCGGAGGGCGGTCCGGGTTAAACGGATCTTCCATTATGGTCTCCGGGACCGCTTTATCGGGCCGTTGTGCCTGCCGGGATGCGGCACAGCCGCCCCCGCCGACAACCGCGGCAACTAAAACAGCAATCAACCAACTGTGTCCGGCCCTCATGAGTGCCCCCGGCTACTGCCGAATCCCGAAGCCGCTGGACGAACTGTCTTCATCAAATGAGGTTGTTCGGGCGTTTTCAAGAATCTCGATTACGGCGCTGGAAGGCATCCCATCACCGCCCGGAAGGCCGCCGGTAATCCGGATCTTTCCATCCGGGATTCCGGCCTGAAGCAGCTTTTCATAGATTGTCTGTGCCCGGGACTGATACAGCAGCGATTCGGTTTGTCCCTGCGCCAAGCAAATCTGCCCCGGGTTCTGCTGAAAATGGGCCGTCAGAACAGCCAAGTCCCGTTCCCCCAGTCCATTGAGCTGAGCGCTGTTGGTCACAAAGTGATAGGGATAAATCGTGTGCTGGGCGATAATCGCATTTTGGATCGCCAGGTCCGAATAGGACTCCACCAGGGCTTTATCCACCTTGCTTTGATCGATGGGAGCCGGTTCAATCACTTCTTCTTCCTTATAACATCCATTCAGAAGGATTCCACAGACCACACTGACCATGAATGCTATTTTTCCATATCTCATTTTGAACTCTCCTGCTAACGGTGTTTGTTAAAGCGACTCTTTCAACGACAGTACCGCCGGCCCTACCAGCACAATCAGAACCGCCGGAAATATAAACAGAATCAGGGGAAACAGCATTTTGACGCTCATTTTCTCTGCTATTTCCTGAGCGGCAAAGTTTCGCTCTTCCCGAATGGACCGTGCAAAAATCTGGAGTGTTTCGGCGATGCTGGTACCGAAACGGTCCGTCTGAATCAAAATGGCGGCCAGGGATTTCAATTCATCCACACCGGTCCGGTCGGCCATGTGCTTCATCGCCTCGATACGGCTGACCCCCAAGTGCATCTCAAAATTGGTCAGGGACATGGCTCCTGAGAGGACCCGGCTGACATGCCGGATTTCGTCAGCGACGATATTCCACGCCATATCCAGGCCCAGGCCGGACGAGACGCAGATTTCCAGCAAATCGACGGCTTCCGGCAAGTAACGGTAAATCTCATCATGACGTTTTTTCATCCTGTAGAGAATAGAAAGGTTGGGCAAAAAGAAGGCCAGCGTCGCCCCCACAAAGATCAGGGTCATCCGCGAACTGAAGATCAACGTCTCGCTATCAACAGGAAGCAACAACAGCGCGGTCAGGAAAAACCCAACGATAAACAACAGCACCTTAAGCCCGGCATAGATAGTTGGGGCATAGGGATTCAGGTAGCCGGCCTGGATCAACTGTTCCCACAGTGAGGAACTGGCACGCCCGTGCGAGGCGATATTGCCGAGTTTTACGAGCAACGCGAAAAATCCGCTCCGCTTTTGGGGCTTTTGGCGAAAGGGATCGTCCTCAAAGACGCCCAGCATCCGAACATCGACGGATTTCTTCTTTTTTTTGTGCGAAACATACAATAGGACGGAAGCCCCTATCGAAAAAACCGCACAAAAAATCAGCACTGCAATAACAAGTTCAGGTCCGGAAAGGTTCATCATTTTGCCTTTATGAATCCTTCATTCTTAAAAGTCAATTTTAGCCATTTTATTCATCACCCACGACCCCAACAAGAGCATCACAAATCCCAACAATAGGAGGAAGTTGCCCGTCAACGTTTTGTGCAGGGGCTCCATATAATCCGGATTGACGGCGCTCAACACAAAAAACATCAAAATCGGCATCGCAATCAAGACCATCTTGCTGAATTGCGTCTGTGCCGTCAGCACACGGATACGCTTGTTGAGCCAGATACGGGAACGGATGACCGACGACAGGGTATCCATCAGGTCCGCCAGATTCCCGCCGCTGTGCATCTGGACGGTTACCGAGGTTGCAAACAGTTTGAATTCCGTATTTCGATTTTCTTTGGCGGCCTTTTTCAGAGAGTCCTTCAGGTCGCTTCCAAAGGCCTGCTCCTGATAAACCTGACGGAAGATGCCCCCCAGAGGGTCGCCGATCTCTTCGGCGATCAACTGGAATGCTCCCACCAGTGGGTGGCCGGCCCTAAGGGCCCTGGCCGCCACACCCAATGCATCCACCAACTGCCGCTCAAACAGATTGACCCGCTTGATAATCCGGTTCTGCACATACTGTAAAAACAGATAATAAGTAACAAATATGCCGCAGATGGCCAGCATTATCCCCCCGAACAAATTGTAAACCACGACAAACACCATCAACGCCAAACCGCAGACACCAAGCACGACGGCACGGAACGGGACTTTCCAGCCCGCGTCCGTAATCCAGTGATTCAGTTTCTTGTGTAAGCTAACTGTTTCTTTTTCTTCAACATGCTCCGGCGCCTGCCTAATCTGCAGGTCGCGCCACAGACGGAGCGTTTCGGAATCCTCATCGCCGCTTCCGGCGGAAATACCCAGCCGCCGCTGGACGGATTTGAGTTTGAGCAGGTACCGGCCCAGCCACAGAAACACCCCGATGCACCAGACCGACACCACCAACCCGAAAACCGTAATGCTGATAATTAAATTGATCGTTCTTTGCGGATCCATAGTCGTCGATTATTGCGGTCCTTTCTTGGCGGAAGCGGTCTCCAGTACCCTGCGCTGGAAAAGCGCTGCCGGAAGTTCGATCCCTTGGGCCAGCAATTTATCCACCAGGCGAGGACGAACCCCGCAGCTTTCGAACCGTCCAAACGCATTTCCGTTTTCATCCACTCCCTGCTGCTGGAAGCGGAAGATGTCATTGAGGCAGATGGTATCCCCCTCCATTCCTGTAATTTCAGCCACGTTGACGATCTTTCGCGGGCCGCCCACCATTCGGCCGATTTGAATCAGGATGTCCAGGGCCGAACTGATCTGTTCACGAATCGCCCGCACGGGGATACTCATCCCGGCCATACTGACCATGTTCTCAAGCCGCCGGAGAGCATCGCGCGGAGTGTTGGCATGAATGGTCGTCATCGACCCTTCGTGGCCGGTGTTCATGGCCTGGAGCATGTCCAGCGCCTCATCGCCGCGGACTTCACCGACAATAATCCGGTCCGGACGCATACGCAAGCTGTTACGGACCAGATCGCGCTGCGTGACCTGTCCCTTGCCTTCGATATTGGGCGGGCGGGTTTCCAGCCGCACCACGTGCTGGCGCTGCAACTGGAGTTCGGCGGCATCTTCTATGGTTACCACACGTTCGCCAGCAGGAATCCAGCGGGACAGTGCGTTCAAAAGCGTTGTTTTGCCCGTACCGGTTCCGCCGGAAATCAGCACGTTAATCTTGCACTGCACGCATGATTCGAGAAAAAACGACATTTCCTCGGTCATCGACTCCAGTTCCAGCAGTTTATGGATATCGATAGGATTGGTGCCGAAACGGCGAATACTCAGGGTCGGCCCATCCAGCGCCAGCGGGGGTATAATGGCATTGACGCGAGAACCGTCAATCAAGCGAGCATCCAGCATCGGGCTGCTTTCATCGATTCGCCGCCCGACATTGGTACCGATGCGCTGAATGACCCGCATCAGATGGGCATCGTTCTGGAAAGTAATGTCCGTACGCTCCAGGCGGCCTTTGCGTTCGATGTAAACCTGCTGATACCCGTTGACCAGAATATCGCTGATCGTCGGATCCCGAAGCAGCGGTTCCAACGGCCCCAGCCCGAAGATTTCATCTAGCACTTCCTCCTGCAACTGCTGCTTTTCCGGGCCCGTCAATGGATACTTTTCCTGCATCAGGAGCGCATCAATCTTCGTGGAACACTCTTTTTGCAACTGCTCCACGCCGAAACGCTGCGCCTCCTTGAGGTCCAGAAGCGACAAAAGCCGCTGATGCACCCGGGATTTAATACCGTGCATGGTTACTTTCTTTTCGCTGTCGTGTTCGTCCATCCCTGCGTCTGTCGTATTCATCATAGGCCCATTTTTCGCCGATTTACTTGTTCTCTTCCGCTTTGCTGACCTGAATATCCGTCGCCAGTTTCTGGATATCCTTTCGGATCACCGACCGGGGAGCGGCCTCCGCCAGCGTCTTTCCGTGGTTGACACAATACATCGCGCTTCGCCAATCGCTGCGGATCAGATACATATTGTCCGTCCCCAAAGCCCGTTTGCCGTCGTTGGTACCCAGCAGGGGCCCGCGTTTCTGGAACCGATTGGCCAGAGGAATGATTTTTTCGTCCGGCAGTCCCAATGTCTTAAACATCGAAATAATTGACCGGGCGAACTTGAGGTCTTTGAGCGTCAACTGGAAAACGACGATCGTAAAATCGCTGAGCTCACTGAGTACTTTAACCGTCTGCTCATCCATCCGCGGGGCATCGATGACCGTAAAACCGTAGGCCTGGCGGCAGGCCTGAAGCACTAACCGCAGACTTTCCGGCTTGATATCACCGGCCGCTCGTTTGGTATTGTTGGCGGTACCCGCCGAACTGAGCAACACATGAAAATCTTCCTTGTACGAGCAGGAACTGGATTGAATCAGGTGCTTATCGATCCTGCCTTCATACGTCAGCACATCGTCAATGCCGTACTCTGATTTGATGTCCAGATAGGCGGCGGTTGCGCCATAGCAGCGGTCCAGGTCAATCACCAGAACCGGCTTGGTTGCGGCCATGCGCATTTCCATCGCCAGATTCAGCGCCACCGTCGTTGCGCCGCAGCCGCCGCTGGCCGAAAAAACGGTGATAATCGAACCGGTTTTGCGTTTGATGCCCGTATGCGTCAGCAACCGGGCCATCACCCCCGACAACTCGTTGTGAATTGACCCTTTCTGCAGAAAATGCCGCGCGCCCGCCTGCATGGCCGAAAGAATCAATTCCTGTGTAATCTGCTCGGAAATAACCACCGTGCAGGTCTTCGGGTGGGACAGAAGCATCGCTTCCAGATCGCTGAGCATCTCCCGCGGTTCCGGGTCAATGTCCACAATACCCGCGACCACCCCAGAATTTTCCAGATACGCCGGGACATACGACATGTCCGGCAGAATCCGGTCGATCTCAATCGGCGAACCGTTACAGGCCACCGCCTCGACATGGCCAATCGTCTTGGGGTCTTTCGTGACCAGAAATATTTTTGTTTTTGGAGTCATGAATACTACCTCACCAATGCATTTTTCGTCTCGTTTTATGGGACCCGCTGTACAGCGGGTCCGTACCCATTACTCCTCTGTCCTGTCTTACAGACAACCGCAACTTAATACGGATTTCCTCGAATTATATCCTACGCCTTCCGGCAAACACCTGTTCATAACCTATTTCATTATTGGCTCACCGTCGCCGGTTCATCTGCGATAATATCCGCCCGACTGGGCGGAGCCGGTGACTCATACGTATCCCATGCCCCCGGACCGCTGACCTGATCCAACCCCAGACGCTTGAGCCACTCAGCGTCAATCCCATCCAAGCCGGCCGGCTGCTGCCCTTCAATCCGCCCTTCCAGATACAATTCCCAGTCATTGGGAGCGGTATGAAGAAATCCCGGCAGCGGCGCTGTTTTCGGGTCGATATCCAGCGGTTCGACCAAGTTAGCCGTAACTAATATGACCAGCTCCGTTTCCCCCTGCTGATAACGAACGGACCTAAACAGTGGCCCCAGCACCGGCAGATTGCCCAGGCCCGGGATACTCGAATTGGTCGCGGTGACGGAATCTTTCAACAGGCCGGCGATGGCGAAGCTCTGGCCGCTTCTGAGTTCAATTGTCGTCTCGGCCTTGCGGCTGAGCACCCCGGGCACCACCGTACCGTTGATCGAGGTGCCGTTGGCATAGTCCAGTTCGCTGACTTCCGGCGCGGTATAGAGCCGGATGGTATTGTCGCCAAGGACAACCGGCTTGAAGTTCAGCCGGACGCCGTACTCTTTGTATTCTATCGTAATGGTGGCTTGGGCTCCTGTTCCCGACTGCGGCACAGGGATCGGATATTCGCCGCCCGCCAGGAAACTGGCTTCCTCGCCGTTTAGGGCAATCAGCGTCGGATTGGCCAATAGCCGCAGATACTGGTTTTCAGCGAGGGCATCCAGGAAAAACGCGATGTCCGCCCGCGGCAGGATGCCGAAGGCCGTAAGACCGGAATCCTGGATGGTGTTGGTTCCGCCGCCATCTGATAATGTGGATCTAATCCCCCCACCAGGCGACACACCACTGGAAAAGTCGCTACCCCGCTGGATCCAGCTTATGCCCAGCGACTTGATCGCCGACTTGCTAACTTCGGCCACACGGACCTGCAACTGGACCTGCTGAACCCCCGCCACATCCGACATATCCACAAACGAGATTTTCATTTTTTCCAAGTATTCCTGAAGCTGCTGGGCATGGATGGCGTTTTTATGCTGGCCCTTGACAATCAAATTCTCGCCCGACTGGCTCAGCGCCAGCGATGAGGATGGAAAGAGCCCGCCGACAACGGCGGTGAGCGTGTCCACATCCATCACCACACTGACCTTTTTCTGCAGGACATGGGTTTCATCCTCGCTCCAGAGAAGAATGTCGGTCGTACCGACGGTCAGACCCTGGATGAGCACCTGATTGGTCGTGAGCACCTGGACATCGGCGACGGCCGGGTCAGTCACGGCCACGCGGGATACCTTCCACGGCGTCTGCATAATCTGGGACTGGCGGTGCAGAATGGCAATCTCGCCGCCGGCAGCCTCAGCGGCAATCGCCGCATGCCCCTGCCCCATCAGAACCGCAGTCAGCGCCGCTACTATCGGCAGCCAACCCTTCACCCAGAATTTTGTGTTTGATTGTGTTTTCGCTGTTTTCATTGCTCGATCCCCTTGCCTGAAACCTTCCTTATCTTAGTTCATTATCCTCAACCCTGAAAATGGGTTCGTTTGTATTTTTAGGGTTGCTGCGATTTCTCAGTGAATTGAACTTCACTTTTTTTACTGCCCCGCCAGACCTCAACTGCCGACCCTTGGCTGGAGCCGCCCTCCGGTTCATTAATGCTGCCAACGATAGGAATGACCGGACGGCCCGGGCCGCTGAGCTGGCCGCTGTTGAGCACCATCGGCTGCGGATCAACCGGCCGCATATCTGTCGGGTTCCGCAGAACCAGCGAAATCGTGCCGTTGTTGACCGCCAACTGCAGGGACTCGGCCTGCTTGGAATCCAGCTCGAGCGTTACCGTCAGTCGCCTTGATGAAGCCCGCGGGGTATCTTTGCCTTCCTTGTCGGGGTTGGTAATCGCAGATTCACCGGCAATCGCCAGCACCTTGATCCGCTCCAGCAGCGTGGTGGCTACGGCCTCGCCAGGGCTTTCGGTCCCCCGAGCATAGCTTATAAGCTGAAAAGAGGCCAAGACATCGACAAAGCACTGCGGATACAAAAGCCCCCCAGAGACCTGGTCACTTGAGACGGTTACGCTGACCGCCCGCATTCCAGGGGCCAGAATGGCTGCTATTTCGGCCGGTCCTCCCTGCGTGAGAATCTTGGATTTGGTGATGGGCTGCCGGATGACCACATCTGCCGTCAGGACCTTGCCGACAACCGCAGCTGTATTGGTGTAGGCATCGACCGGGACTTCATTGCGGGGGGCCTTGATCACCTCGACATCATTTACCGTCAGTACCTTCCAAGCGGGAAGGTTGTTTTTGGCCACGACCATCTGGGTCGCGGCACGACGGGCGGCAAATCCCTGCTTCGTACTGACTGCACTCACTAAAACAACCGCACAGATGCCCGCCACAACCCCCAGAACCACCAGCAAAATAATTGTCATCCTCATACTCGTGACTCCATTCTGTTTTTAGTTATTTCGGCTGTCAGCTATCAGCCATTAGCAATTAGTCATAGGCAATCACTACGTCCCCGGCCCTTCTTTGGACATACTTACCTCCGCGATGATATTATCCGGAAGAGGAAGCCAAATCGGAAGTGTCAGTTTGTCGATCTTCTCTGTCGGGACCGTAATTTCCAATGTAAGTTCCTCAGCGGTAACCAGACTGTCAACAGCCGGCATCACAACGCTGTAACCTGTGTCATCAAGGCCGATCGCCGTCATCAAGCGGTCTATTTCATTTTCCACCATAGCATTGGTCGCATACGGACGAATAGCCAGACGGCACGCTTGGCGGGCTACATTGGTAACTTGCTGTGCCCGCAGGAACAATAGCCCGTATTTGAGAGCGCCAAAGGTCAGAACCACCAGCACCGGCAAAATAATCGCCAATTCCACCGTTGTGGTGCCGCGCCGATTGGACTTGTTTGGTTTGCTTTGTGTTTTCACAGCTCTCCCTTTTTTTTCTAACCACGAAAAACACGAAAACCACAAACTATCTTTTTTCCCGTGTTCATCCGCGAAATGCGCGGTTAAAAACCGTATTATGAGAAATAACTATAAATCGCTGCGGCCAGAAGCCCGGCAAAGATCGCCGGCCCATAAGGAAGCGTCAGGGCCGCCTTGTCATCGGCTGTTTCCATCCCGCGGGCGTATTTAACGCGGCCGCGGGTCGCGGCAAAGAACATAAACGACAGCATCATCACCCGAAGATTGCTGAGCACCTCGAAAAATCGCCGAGCCGAAATCGCCTTTAAGAGAGCCAGAATCACCGCAAAGACAGAAATCCACACCAGTGCAACCACGCCGCTTTGTAACCCCAGCCAGGCGCCAACGGCGGCCATCAGCTTGGCGTCGCCCGCCCCGCCGCCGGCAAACAGAAACAAGAGTATATACGGCAGGGCCAGCACTATCACTGCAAAGAGCGAACTCTTGAGTCCGTCCCATCCGGAAAACATCGCCGCCTGCAACAGACCTGCCACGAACAGAGGCAAGGTCAACCAATTGGGAATCCGGCGGCTTTTGATATCCCACAGGGCCGCAACCAGTGAGGCGACCAAAATGACGCTCCACTGGATTATTGCAGCCCTGCCAAAACTGCTTAATTCGTTCGGCATCTCTCTTGGTTTTAGAGAGAGAATTAAGGAGTGGTGGGTCCAGCCGCAGCCTCATCAATCTCTGCGCCAACAGCCTCCAAACCGCCTTGAATTTTTGTCAGTAATACGCCCACCAGAGCGGCCACACCCAGCACGATAACGCAAGCCATGACGACCCATTCAACTGTTTCCAAACCGCGTTCGTCCTTCAGGAAGTTCATCAGTGTTTTCATTGTATTCCACCTTTCTTAAAAATGGGCTTTGCTGTTCATCCCTGAGTTTGGTTTTCCATCCCTACTCTTTGTTTGTCTGCGGCACACGCCGCATTCATTGCATGAATTCAGAATTCAGAAAAAAAGATTCCGGTACATTAGACATTATGAACTCTCTTTACTTGTCACCGGCCATCGCCCTTCCTTTCCGACATGACTGCCGCGAACAACAATGGAATGGCATCAGGGAAAAACCCTTCCCTTCCATCGTACGGCTTATTGTACACTATCAACTTTGATATTTCAAGCAAAAGATTGGATTTTGACGATAAATTTAATGTTAGAAATTACAACAATGCCCCGTCCGATAAAGAGACAATAGCAACACAGAAAGTCCGTTTATTATGGGAAAAAGCAATATGTGTCCGTATTTTTACGGAGGGGCTGTCAAGTAAGTTTTTTGAAAAATAAAGTTTATTTTTTGTTTTTACCCGCCGTCTCCTTGATTTTTCAACGATTTTTGTGTATGATAAAAACTACGGCAGTGCTCATTGAAAAACCGTCACAGAGAAAAAATTTGACACAGATTCACACGGATTTTCACTGAATTAAAAAAACCGTAATATTTTAGCCGTATGAAGCTGTAGGCTGCAAGAGTTCACACTTCAGTGTGTAAACGTCAACAAAACAAGCTAAAGCTTGAACTCTTACAAGGCGTTCGTATTTGACTAAAATGCTACAAAAAATCCGAAAGGGAGAAACGCATGAAACGTCACCTTAAGCATAAAGGCATTGCCATCATTTGGGTGGCAATAACATTACTGGCGGTTGTCGGCATTATGGCTCTGATGCTCAACGCGGCACGTATTTACCTGACCAGTCATCAACTCCAAAGCACTGCCGACGCCGCCTCATTGGTGGGGGCGCGGTATGTGGCGGTACTCAATGACCCCAACTACCCAAATGCACGGGAAATCGCCTATGAGTACGCCCTGCTTAACCGGGTCCTGGGCGATCGAGATATCCAACTGGACCTGAACGAAAGCAATGACCCTGCCGGGGAGATCGTCATCGGCCGATACCTCACTCAAAATGCCAAATACAATGCTGAACATTCGGGTGAAAAAGGGTTCGTAGAAAAAGAAGTATTTGTACCTACGCTGGATACCCCCAACGCCATGAAAGTCTTTGCCGGGATGGGCAACTCAAGCTTGAATAACCCCCTGCCGATGCTGTGGGGAAGCATTTTTTTCAAGACGAGTCCCAAAAATCTGTCTCGCTATGCAATTGCGGTTGCGTACAATTCTTATGGTGCAGGGTTGCTCGCCACCGCTCCGGAGGGCCGTGGCCTGTACGTTCATGGCAACATCACCCTAAATGTTGACGGCGGCGCGATTCAAGTTAATTCCGCTGATGATTACGAGGCGATCTATTTTCAGGGCAATTCGCTTAATATCCTGTCCGAAAATATCAATGTATACGGGGAGTTGCGTGAAAGCGGTTTTGATGCGACAGAGGATGTTTATTATCATGACATTGAGTCAACATTGACGACCGGGGTGCCCCCTATCCCGGACCCCTACGCAAACCTGCCGGAGCCGCCGGTTGACAGAGATAATGACCTGTCGCCCATAGACCCGAACACAGGGCTGCCGATGGCCATCAAGGTTTCGACCGGTGAGGTAGTAAACCTGTCGCCGGGTTACTATTCCCGCGGCATCACTATGGTTGGCGGCACAGTCAACCTGCTGCCGGGCATCTATAACCTTGGCGGAGATATGACGGTTAGCGGCTCAAAGATGGTCACGCCCAACGGGGGACTAAGTATGACCGGCGGCACATTAAATGCCACCGAATCATTAATTCATATTGTTGATAACGGCCGGTTGTATGTCGGCGGTAACGGTACGATCAATATGACCCCTTTGGCGTCTGGTCCATATGAGGGCTTTTCCATCTTTCAAAGCCGCGATCTGAATAACAATGGTCTTCTAGACAATTGCCTGGCTGAATGGTTCAAGGCCACGATCATCGGTACCAGCGGTTCTAATCTTGAAGGGATCCTTTATTTTCCGCAGAATCTTTTATACACGGAGGGCGGCGGTGCCAGCCTGGGAACGCAGTTGGTCGCCTACCAAATTGAAATCGGTGGAAACGGCGAGGTCATTATCAACTATAATGGCTCCCCCAGACCTGCAGATAATTCTTACCTTGTTGAATAGTGGTAAAGCAATACCATGGACACACTCCGGCACGGAGGCACAGGCGGGTATCAGACATTATTAGGATTGGGTGGGGCATTAGCCGTCGTTACCTTTCTGCTTTATCTGCCAGTCGGGGGCTTTGAATTCATTTACCTGGATGACTATGCCTATGTCGTCAATAATCCCCTTGTGCAGAATGGCATCACTGGCAACGGTCTTTTGAGGGTGCTTACAACCTCTCCGGTCAATTACTGGCTGGCATCCCGTTACCTGGATTTCTCATATGCTGGACTGCGAGTTTTTCGGTAAGAATGCTGGTGCGCATCACCTTGTCAATGTCCTGATTCATACCATCAACAGCATGCTTTTATTCATTGTCCTGGGGCAGATGACCGGGACCGCCTGGAGAAGTTTTTGGGTCGCGGCGTTATTTGCCTGACATCCCTTGCATGTGGAGTCTGTCGCCTGGACCAGCGAACGGAAAGACGTCTTATATACCCTGTTCTGGATGGGCACGCTCTTGTTTTGTGTGTATGTCCAGCGAAACCGAAATGGATTCTTTTTGCTGAGTTTACTGTCCGGACTGCTGGCAATGATGGCCAAGCCGATGGGCGGTAACCCTGCCGTTTGTATGGCTGCTGCTGGACTTCTGGCCGCCAGCCGTTGCCCACCCAACGGTAGGACTTCAGATAGGCCTGCGGCGAGCAAAACTCGCAAACGGCAATGAATTCCCGGTGCTTCTTATCGAGTTCGCCCAACCCGTCTTCTAACATCGGAAAGAGCCATGCTTGGATGTTG
>JAKEGM010000001.1 GCA_022615575.1 Planctomycetales bacterium | reverse complement strand
GGATTCGCGCACATTTTCGCCGGTCGTTTCGTTCATTTGTGAAACGGAACCGTCCAGCCATGCCGTGTTTGACTGGCCGTTGGGGCTGGACACTATCCTGGCTCTGCGCGCGGGATCGTCGGGAACGTCGAGGGCGGGGGATTTCTTGCTGTGGCGAAAGATTGCCCAGTAGTATCCTTTTCGGCTGCCGGTGCGGTAGCTGGGAAGATTGAAGGAGGCCCCTTGAACAATGTAAAACAGGTCGCTGGTTTCCGGGAGCGGCTCGACATGGTCCTGGGTAATGATGAACTGGGCCGGCGTCCGTATCTCGCCTGTTTTCATCCCCTCGAAATGCCGGTTGATGCCGAAGCCCCCCATAAGGGTGCCCGGCCCCGTCCCGTAGAAATGTTCTACCTTAAACGTCGGACACCCGAACACCGCCGGGTTTTCCGCATAGTCCTTGTAAGCCAGGCCCCAGTAGGCGTCCGGCGAGTCCGGCGGCAGTTCCCGGCCGGTGGCAGGGTTGAACCACGCGTATCGGTTTCCGTGGTCGGGATAGGACCTGCCCCCGTAATCGTCCAGATAAAGCCGGATCGCAATGCCGACGCCCCGGAGGTTTGTCTTGCAGACGAGTTGTTTGGCCCGTTCTTTTATCTTGCTCAGCGACGGAAGCAGAATCGACAGCAGCAGCGCGATAATCGCAATCACCACGAGCAGTTCTATTAAGGTAAACGCCTTTTTCCATATCACGGCAAAACTCCTGTGACGGAGGGAAACGGAGGGGGCTTTTTCAGCCGCCCCGCGGTGGCCCTTTTTTATGCGCGTCAATTCCGTTCGTGTTTGTCCTCGTTCCAGAATAGGCCGGTCCCTGTTTTTCCTTTTTCGTATTACGCCTTTTTCTCAACGTTATCGGGCGCTCAACCATGCTGTCAGGTCGTATATCGCCCCCCTCGCCAGCACGAAATAGGGCACGAACAGCAGGCCCGTTACGATAAAGCGCAGCCAGCGGCCGCGATAGGCGCGGCTCAGCGCCAGCAGCAGAAACACACAGAGCAGCGTCAGATGCACGCTCGCCCAGTGCGCCAGGTAGAGTCCCGCATCCGTGACGTCGGGCGTTTTCCGGCCCCCCTCATGCCGACTCAGGGTTACGCCCAGGCCGTACCAGAACCCCATGATTCCCCACAGCAGGCCCAGGGCCAGCAGGTTCGCCAGGCCGGGCCGGCGCTTGGCATACCGCCACAGGAAGAAACCCGTCAGGCCCCACAGGGCGACGCCGGTCACGGCATACCATGTAATGTTGTCGCTGGTGGCCTCGAAGACGTAGTGCGAAATGGGGACAATCGGGCCGAAGCTCATCGGCAGCAGCGGCGGAATCATGGCGGCCAGGGGAAGCCACGAAACGCGCGGCGCCGGTTCGCCGGACCGCGCCAGAGCGCGCAGCGTCCCGCACAGCAGGGCGAGCGTCAGCAGGGATACGGCGAGATGAACGGTCATGCGATTTTTTCCCCTGTTTTACAAGATTCCGGCCAGTCCGGTTTCGGCCAGTTTGAGGATGCGCGCCGGTTCCTCGGGCATTCCCGTGCGGTTGGACAGATACGCCGCCTCGATGACGGCGAAGGTCTCCAGGTCGCTGCCGTAGCGGGGGTAGAGCGGGTGGTTCCGGGGGTCCCAGACGCTCATCGCCAGATTCTCGAGCATCCGCTTTCGGGCCGGGGCGCCGTCGTCGGGGTACTGCTGCTGCCGCAGCAGGATGCCGCTGTTGTCGTACAGCACCACTTCCTGGGGGGTGGCGGTTACGTGCTGCAGTTTGCCGTGGATGCGCAGGTGGCGCCGGGCCGGACCCAGGGTGCGGCTGGCGCAGAACTGGGCGACCAGGTTGTCCGTGAACTGCATCGCTACAATCGCCGTGTCTTCGGTCAAGCTGAGCCGCTGGCTTTTGTCCGGGGCCTGGTTGATGGTCAGGGCGTACACCCGCTGCGGCAGGCCGAAGCACAGCACCAGTTCGTCGATAGGCCCGTAGCAGTTCTGCAGCAGCACGCCGCCGCCGGCGGTTTTGGGGTCGTTGAGCCACCGCATGGTTGGGTCGATTTCCAAAACCGGCACATGGCAGACCGCCGAAATCAGGTGCCACGACTGGTCGGGACTGGAGTTGTCCATCGCCTGGCGGAGCGACGCAAACGACTGGCCGAAGCGGCTGTCCTGCAGCACGATAAACCGCGCCCCTTCGCGGTGGGCCAGCCGGTAGAATTCCGCCAGCTGTTCAAAGTTCAGCGCCGGCGGACAGAGTTTGAGGATGTGGCGCTTCTGCTGGAGGCCCAGCCGGATGAAGTCGGCGCACTGGTGAACCGGCGCGCCGAACAGCAGAAAGTCCGCCTCGGTCTGGATGATGAGCTGGCGGTAGTCGCCAAAGGCGGGGCATTCATGCCTGCGGGCGCACATCTCAGCGCGGTCGGCGCGGTCATCGCCCACGGCGGCGACGGCGTACAGGCCGCTGGCCTTGGCGATGTCCAGCAGTTCCACCGCCTCGTCCGTCAGACCGATAGCCGCCAGTTTTAACAGGTGCTCCGTCATAGCGTTCCTCATTATACCGCCGCCGCGGCCGGCTGTCCAGACGCATTCGGCGAAAACCGAACCGGGGGAAACGCGCCCCCGAGAAAGCGGGGCGGCGGCATCGGCGGCGGCTCGGCGCATAAAAAAAGGCCCCGCCGAAGCAGGGCCTTTCGATTCCACGCATGGTGTATGGTTAGGCGGGAAGCACGTTGTTTGCGCACGGCCCTTTTTTGCCTTGTCCGACTTCAAAGGTGACCTTCTGGTTTTCATCGAGGGTGGCATAGCCGCCCGTCTTGATTTCCGAATGATGGACGAACAAATCCGCGCCGCCGTCATCGGGAGTGATGAATCCAAAACCCTTGCTTGCATTGAACCATTTGACTGTACCTGTACTCACTACTGTTACTCCTTGGCCTTTTTTAGGCCGTTTAACTGTATCTCTCGATTGCATTGTTTTGGAAGGATATTTCTGAGAGATGAAAAATATACTTCTTGCACTGCCGGCATTATCGGCTAAACGCGCATCGAATGCACGAAAAAAATAAAATATTTTTTTGGGTCCCGCCCCCGCCCCCGCCCCCCCCCCGGCGATGGCCGCCAAAGCGTCTTTTTCGCGTGAAAATGCGGATTTGCCCGCCCCCCGGCCGGGGCGTAAAAACAGTGAAAACGTCCGAAAAAAGTCATGCCCCCGGCGGAATGTATGATGGGTTTTGGCGAGTTTGTGCTATACTGTCAGCAGAAAACCCCGGTCTCGACAGTTCGGAACTACCCGTCCGCCCGACCTCGGTGCGGGAGCGTCCCCGCGAAAGGAAGGCCCATGACCAAGCTGCTCAAGACATCTGCCGAAGGCCGGAGATGCCAATTTCCAAACTGCCAGCGCCTGTTGAGCATCTACAACCACGAGGCGTTCTGCCGCGTTCATCTGGAACGGACCGCCTCGAAGGAAAAATTCAAGCCGCACCGGCACACCTGACCGGCGCGATGTCCGTTGCGCGATGGATGCGGCATGCGGCCCCGTGCGGCCGGTAAAGGAAAACAGACATGAAAATCCTGCTGGTGAATCCCGAAGTTCCCGCTACGTTCTGGAGTTTGAAACACGCCCTGAATTTCATTTCCAAAAAAGCGCTGCTGCCGCCGCTGGGACTGCTGACCGTCGCGGCGATGCTGCCGGCGTCCTGGGAGAAAAAACTGATCGACCTGAACGTGACCCGCCTGCGGGACCGCCACCTCAAGTGGGCGGACATGGTTTTTCTGACGGGCATGGTCATCCAGAAGACCTCGGTCGATCAGATTGTCGAGCGGTGCCGGGCGATGAACGTCAAAATCGCCGCCGGCGGGCCGCTGTTCACCGCGTTCCCCGAGGCCTATCTGGACATTGACCACCTGGTGCTCGAGGAGGCGGAGATCACGCTGCCGGCGTTTTTGACCGACCTGGAACGCGGCTGTCCCGAACCGTTTTACACGACGCGCCAGCGGCCCGACCTGAAAGCGACCCCCATCCCGCAGTGGGACCTGATTGACATGAAAAAATACGCCCTGATGGGCATTCAGTATTCCCGGGGCTGTCCGTTTAACTGCGATTTCTGCGATGTCACGCGGCTCTTCGGGCATGTCCTGCGCACCAAGACAACGGCGCAGATTCTGGCCGAACTGGACGCGCTGTACGCGGCCGGCTGGCGGGGCGAATTGTTTTTTGTGGACGACAATTTCATCGGCAAAAAGCAGGCCCTCAAAAACGACCTGCTGCCGGCGATGATTCAGTGGATGGACGCGAAAAAACACCCCTTCTGGTTTAATACCCAGGCGTCCCTGAATCTGGCCGACGACGACGAGCTGATGACGCTGATGGCGCGGGCGGGCTTTGACTGCGTCTTTGTCGGCGTCGAATCCCCGGACGAGACGAGTTTGGCCGAATGCAACAAAACCCAGAACACCGGCCGCGACCTGGTGGCCGCGATTAAAAAGATACAGCGGTTCGGGATGCAGGTGCAGGCCGGCTTTATCGTCGGCTTCGACAGCGACAAGCCGGGCGTCTTCGACAAGATGATCGCCCTGATTCAGGACAGCGGCATCGTGACGGCCATGGTGGGGCTGCTCAATGCCCCGCGCGGCACCCATCTCTACAAAAAACTGATACAGGAAAACCGCCTGACAAACCTGCCGACGGGAAACAACATGGACTGCACGATGAATTTCATTCCCAAGATGGAGATGCACGAGCTGCTGGGCGGCTACCGGAAGGTGCTGGATACGATCTATTCGCAGAAATACTATTACCAGCGGATTCGCACGTTTCTGGAGAACTACAACTTCAGCGGGGCGGTTCCGCTCAAAATCCGGTATTCCAGCGTGAAGGCGTTTTTCCGGTCGCTGTGGCGAATCGGCGTGCTGGAGAAGGGCAACATCCACTATTGGAAGCTGCTGTTCTGGTCGCTCCGGAAGCCGGAGCGGCTGCCGTGGGCGGTGCGGTTTTCCATCTACGGCTTTCACTTCCGCAAGACGCTCAAAAGCGTCTATCTGCAGGTGAACGAACTGGCCGCCGTGGCGAACGCCTGCGGCCCGGAGGCGGCCGGCATAAAGAGGGACATGAACGGGGCCGGGGAAACAACGGGAAAGGGAAGAAATTATGAAAAAAGCGGGTGTCTGGATTGATCACCGTAAAGCGGTGATTGTCGTTCTTTCCGACGATGAAGAAACGATCAGGCGGATAACGTCCGCCGTTGAAAAACAGATACGGCGCGCGGCCGGTTCGCGGTCGGGGGGGGG
>JAKEGM010000114.1 GCA_022615575.1 Planctomycetales bacterium | reverse complement strand
CGTTTCCGCAGCAGCAGCGCACCCAGTCCCAGCATCGCCAGCGTCGCCGGTTCCGGAACAACGGTCGGATTGGCAACAATGAATCCATCGTCGCCGGAAACATAGTTGGCCAGCGTGTCTCCGAAAACCCAGGTGAAACCATAGGCAAGATTGGTGCCCAGTTCACGAGGGGCTCCGGTTCCAAGCCCTGCCCAGCCGGAAGCAATTTGTGCAGCCGTGGGGGCCTGAATCGTGAATCCTGCAATGTCCTGGAATTTTAATCCTACGCCGGCGCTTGGCAGCCAGCTTTTATCCGTAGCTTCATAGAACTTCACGGTCTTGGTCTTGAGAATGTCCCAGGTCATATCCCATTCACTGGTACCGGCCCACTCAGGGTTGCTTGGCTCATTGGCGGCAACAACAAACTTGCCCGAGCCATTGGTAATCCAGATGTTGAAATAGGGAGCCACATAAGGACCGCTGCCTACAGTGAATCGGGTGTAATCATCCAGCCGATCAATACTGATGGCGTCAAGGTCGCCTATAGTATAACCATCTGCCGCATCAGTGCCCCAGCCAGCCTTCTGGTTGGAAGCAAATATGCCGAACTCCACCGCACCGGCCTGAACATCATTGCGGGCCAAGATATCCGGGGCGCCGCTTGTGGAATTTTCGCGGATGACGAATGTGTCCCATACCGCCGATACAGTACCGACCATCAACGCCAACATTAACAATAAACCAATCTTCTTCATCTTTACCTCTCCCCGCGCCATCGGCGCACAAAACAATTGTTTCTTTATCTCTCCGGGAAAGATGCACGCGAGCATCTTCCCTCTCCCCGCGCCATCGGCGCACAAAATAATACCGCGACATTCTGAGGTATGCAAGAAGACCTGAATCTTTCCCACACACCTCCTCCGAAAACTACCATTCATAATACACCCTCTGGCCCGATAATTTCAATTCGCAGTTATACGGTATTTGATAAAAAACAATAAAATCGGCGATATTCGCTAAAAAACAGGGGTTTTTGTGATACTTTTTTTTGGGAAATCAATGATTTTTTCCCCTTTTCCACAACGGCCGCCGGCGGTTTTGAAAGTTAGATTCCAGATTTCCGAAAACGGAAACGGTGGAAAAAGGGGGGGGGATTGTGCAACCCCTCAGTAGCCCCAATCGCCCCCAGCAGCCCGGAGCGCAAGCGACGGGATGGGGGCACCCTGCGCCACCAGTCATTGCCGATTTCTTAACTCTTCATTCTTAATTCTTAACTCCCCTATCCCTGCGCTGGCGCTTGGGGCTATGAGTGCAAGCCCGCGCGCAAAAAAAGAGGCCCCGGGTTTTACTCCGGCGGCCTCTGTATCTATTGCCTATTGCCTATTGCCTACTGGCTGATTATTTCCGTTTCCGCAGCAGCAGCGCACCCAGTCCCAGCATCGCCAGCGTCGCCGGCTCAGGCGTCAGGAGGCCGTCGGGCCTGGTGCCCAGGCCGAATGCAAACGCCGGTGCGATATCGTCTTCGGTGAACCCCGTTAAACCGGTGAATGTGAAAGCGGCGGTTTCTCTGACAAGCAATTTACCGTTCAGGTTTTGAGTTGTAATCTCGCCTTTATAAATCGAATAGTCCAGGCCGCCCACGATGCTGCCGCTGAAATTATTCGGGCTTAAACCGCTATTGCCGACGGTACCGATGCCAAAACCCAGATATGGATCAGCCGTCTTGTCCATCGTCGCAAACAGCCATGAATTATCCCCCATATTGACGGCCATAATATCCGCGTCCGCTTCGACTAACTGATCCGGGTTTGTTTTACTGCCAAGGTACACATCCCCGCTTGCGCCGGTAAAGGCCACAGCGGGCCGGTCGCCGTCGCCGTTAACAATGTCAAAGTAGAAGCTGCTCAGCGTATCGTCGGGATTAAGAGAGTCCACAGGCGATGTATTGGTCAGGACAATGGTCAGATAGTCGCCCGAAATGGTCAATTCGGCCATAACGCTGACATCAGTCCCTTTGGCGGATATGCCCGATGCCTCGAATATAACGCCGGCATCGGCCGTCTGAAGTGAAATACCAATTACAAGAAACACACACAAAACAAGAGGGTTTCTCTTCATCTTTCTTCCTCTCTAAAAAAAATTTGCTGTTGTCTTCCAGCCCCCCATGGCTGTGATGAATCGATCTTCACAAAAAGACCGATTATCGATACGCCACATTTTACCCATTTTAACACAAAAAGTCAAGTGCGGTTAACAACGAACCCCCCAAAAAATTCAACATAATTCTTATCCTAAATTATATCTGTTTATTTTAGAACAAGTTATGAATTTAACCCTTTTTAGCAAGAGTGGCGCCCACAAAAAAAAATTGGAGCATTGTCAGCAGGTCTATGCCTAATACCGCCTTATTTTGGATTTTTTGTATCTGCAATAATTCACAAAAAAATACCGCAGCGCATCGACCGGATGGTCATAAATCCCATCCTTCTCGGGCAGTTCCGATGCCATCCCCGTATCGGGGTAGTGGTAACACCGCAGCGCCTCGATTAACCTTCGGCACTTCGGATCAATCGCCAGCCGGCTCTGCCCGTCGCCGGCCCGCAGGGCCGCCCGAATCAGCTCAATCCCTTCGCAAATCCCGCTGGCACGGTACGCAAGCTTAAACCCCAGCGCCCGCAGCTCCCTGACCGCACTGGTCCCCGTCACATCATTCGGCCCCGACCCCGCAGGGTCGCAGAATGTCATCTCCACCTGCGGCTCGCCGCACGGCGTTTGGGCACGAACCGCCCGGGCATGGTCCGCAATCACCCGCCGGGCCTGCACATACTCATCAATCACCCGCACCGCACCGGTCTTGTCCGTCTGAACCCAAAGACACACAAACGGATTGACAAACCCGAAATCCATCGCCCGGTACAGCGGCAGAGTTGCGTCATATCCTGTCGGACGCACATGCACCGCCGGCTCGAACTCGGCAAACACCGCGTTTTCCAGGTTCGGGCGCAGGCACAGCATCTCCGTCTCAAACCCGGTTCGGCTGCTCCGCCGCATCTGGCTGATGACATCGTCAATCTTCAAGTACCCCCGCGCCCGCCGCGCCTTGCCGCCGCAGTCGCTGTTCAGCACACACCGGCTGCATGACCGCTCCGGCCGGCACCGCTCAATCACCTCCCACACGCACCACTTGAAAACCGGAATCCCGCTGTCCGCCGAAGCATCAATGAGTTTCTGCATCAGCCCGTACGGACGGTGCATCGTGCTGAACATCTCCATCGCCGCATGTTTGCCGTCGGTACTGTGCGTCACGAACTTGGCAGCGTTAAAGACCTCTTCATCAAACAGTTCGACCTCGTCGCACCGCAGTTTGTGAACATGCCGCCCGCGCACCGCCCGCGACGACTGCGCCAGCGCCTGCACCGTCGAACCGTTGGCAAACCGGCACGATTCACCCAGCATCCTGCCGTCCAGCTGATGCGCAAATCCTCGTCCGACAAAGTCGCACAGGTAATCATACATCCGGCCCGACTGATCCAGCGACCCGGCTAAAATCAGCGTCCGGCACATCGGCTTGAACAGCCCTTCCAGCAGCGTCGCAACCGCCGCCAGCTGCGTCTTGCCCCCGCCCCGATTGGCCCACACAATGCAATCCCCATTCGAGGGCCTGTCATTCGAATCCCGCAATTCCGCGGCCCCGGGTTCTTGTCCCCCCAAATCAATGCTGTACGCATGCCACAGATACTCCATCGGGCTGACATGCTCATCGCACACCCGCACCGACGGCACGCCGTAATTCAGAAAGTGCCGAATATACCGCCGCAGTTCATCCTTTGTCTTCGGCGGACGCCGCTTCAACGCCGCATACTGCCTGGCCAGCGCCGCCTCGTGTGCCTTCTCCATGATCTTTCTCCTTGCCAATCCGGCGTTCTTAAAATATACTTGCACAACCGGCCCGTTTTGAAAGGAAGACCGGTCCTGAATTTCCGATACCGTTGAGCCTGTTGCATAAATAATTACCAGAAATTGCTCTTTTAATAAGTGAATAAATCCAGCTTTTCGGTTATAATAGGCCAAACGGATTGCTAAACATGT
>JAKEGM010000113.1 GCA_022615575.1 Planctomycetales bacterium | reverse complement strand
TGACAAACCAACTGTTTTCGGAAAAGTAAATCGTAGAGAAGACAGCAGGGACTTAGTGGCTGGCTCGGTGTTTGAAGAATTTAGGAAAGATAAGAATGGTTCTTTTGTTGCGATGCAGGCATTGAGCAAGTTGGTAAAAGAAACAAAAGCGCGCTATATCTTGTTGTCATATAGTTCGGGCGGCAGGGCTACGAAACAAGAACTCAATGATATAATCATGGAGTCAGGTAAGTTGATAGAGGCAATTGAGATCGACTATAAAAAGAATGTAATGGCCAACATGCGATGGACTCATGAATGGATAACCAGTGACGGGAAATACCATGAATACTTGTTTTTAATGGAAAAGGAATAATGAAACGGGGTCAAACAATCCCCCCTTATAGAGTACTAGGGACAGTCACCTATTTTTGACGGATGACGATTGTAAAGCCGCGCGGCGGCAGTGTGCGGGAATCACGACAGCCGCGATTTGAAATCGTCGTAAGTAAAGCGCCGCTGGAGTTTGCATTCGTTTGTGTCGGGGTCGTACAGGACAATATCCGGCAGGTTGACGCCGTTGAACATTGTATTTTTGACCATCGTGTAATGGGCCATATCGCCGAAGACCAGTTTGTCGCCGACAGCCAGCGGGTTGTCGAAGGAGTAATCGCCGATGACATCGCCGGCCAGGCACGTCGGTCCGGCCAGGCGGTAGGTATGTTTCTTTTCGCCGGGCTGTCCGCCGCCGTTAATGTGGCCGGAGCATCCTGCTCCAGAAATAATCGTAGGCCGGTACGGCATTTCCAGCACATCCGGCATGTGGGCCGCGCATGACGCATCCAGAATGGCGATATCCAGGGCGTTGTGCATGATGTCCAGCACCGAAGCGACCAGTACACCTGTATTGAGGGCGATGGCCTCACCCGGCTCCAGGTAAATCATTTTAATATTGCGGTAGCGCTTATAAAAGCCGATGATCAATTCGCACAGCAGATCCACATCATAATCGGCGCGGGTGATGTGATGGCCGCCGCCGAAGTTGATCCAGTCCATGGTCCGGATGACATCGCCGAATTGCCGTTCGACGGCGGGCAAGGTGCGCGCCAGCGAATCCGCGTTCAGTTCGCACAGGGTATGAAAATGCAGGCCGGTGATGCCGTCAAGCCGGCCGGCGTCAAAAAACTCCCTGATAATCCCTAATCGCGACCCCGGCGCGCAGGGGTCGTAAATCTTCGTTTTGACCTCCGAGTGCATCGGATTGACCCGCAGCCCGCAGGCAATCTTTTTCGGCGCGGCCTGCACCGTGTGTTTGAACCGCCCCCATTGGGAAAAGGAATTGAACACGATATGGTCAACGATGCGGAGGTAATCGTCCATGTCGTCGTCGCGGTAGGCGGGCGTGCACAGGTGCAGTTCGCCCCCGAAATACTCATGCGCCAGCTTGGCCTCGTGCAAACTGCTGGCCGCAGCGCCCGCCAGGTACTGGCGGCACAGGCCGTAGGTGCTCCAGGCGGCATAGCCCTTCTGCGCCAGCAGAATTCTGCAGCCGGTGCGCACCTGCACCTCTTCGAGCAGTTCAAGGTTTTTTCTCAGCAGCCCCAGGTCAATCACATAGCAGGGCGTTTGCAGGTTGTTCAGCGGGTATTCCAACAGTACCTCCCCAAACAAACAAGTCCCCTTGGGGCGCAAGGCCGGCGGGGGACTTGAATTGAATCCGCAATCACTGAATCGTCTTAGGCGGTTGCTTCGGTTTTGGGTTCTTGTGCCGCCGGCGCCGCTTTGGGTCTTGCGGACGCCTTGACGCGGGCCTTGATTTTCGATTTGTTCCTGGATTTTCCGTATGAACCCTGGCAGCGTTTGCCCTTGGCGGTTTTCTTATCGCCTCGACCCATGGATATTTCCTTTCTTAATTGTATGCTGAATTTTTAAATGGTTTCAATGAAAGCGCATTATTGTAGCGGATGGCCTGAAAAATGCAAGGCCTCGTTTGTCCAAAATTACCTCGCTGGTCAAAATACGCTCGACAGGGTATTTCGGCAGCGGTAAAATGACCTCAAAAGATACGGAAATCTATTCTTTTGCGACAAAAAGAGTCCAGATGCCCCGAAATAGACCGAGAAAAATTGAACACGAGCACAGTCGAGGTCCGTTATTTCAAAAAGAATATTTTACCGGTGAAGGCATAGATGCTCCGATACCGAGACAAACTGATTATTTCAATTCTTGTTATCGCTTGTCTATCGATCGTTTTTTGGCGGCTTTCCACCTTTGACTCGCGCGTCAATGCGCTGCTGCCGGAACGCCATTACCAATTCATGGCGGACATGCAGCTTCAGGGGCACGGGGAGGACATAGCGGTTGCCCTGACCTTGCCGGTTACAGCCCGGAATCAGCGCGTTCGGGACGAAACGGTTAAATCGTCCAGTTTGTCCTTCCGCATCGAAAGCGGCCCCAATGCCCGGCGCGGGGTCTGGTCCGGCGCCCAGATCGACAACCAGCAAAACCTGGGCTACGCCTGCACGGTTCGAACGGTCCAGGATCGCTATGAGCTGGATCCCTCCCTGTCCCTGCCCGACATCTATCCGGTGGACGTGCAGCCCTACCTTCTGGCCACAGAAACCATCCAGGCGGATGCCGAAGAGATTGCGGCGCTGTATGAAACCCTGATTCCGGCCGATCAGCGCGGCAATATCCCCGGCGTCATCCGGAAGGCGTACGACTATTGTCGTGTCTCGATTCAGCCCGCCGCGTTGACGGGAACAACCGATGCGCTGACCTGTTTGCACCTGGGGGAAGGGTCGTGCGGCGGAAAATCCCGCCTGTTTGCGGCGCTTTTGCGGCACGCCGGGATTCCCGCGCGCCTCGTGGGCGGGCTGATTTTGAAAGATACGGCGTGGACCGCCTCGCATCTTTGGGTGGAGGCCTGGATTGCCGGGCAATGGGTTCCGTTTTGCGCGCTGAATGGGTATTTCGCCGAGAAACCCCGGCAGTATCTGGTCCTGTATTACGGGGAGCTTCCCTTGCTGGAGCGCCCGCGGGATGTGAACTTTCGTTACAGCTTCACGAGCCGGTCAATCCTTGCCGCTCCAGAAAACACAGCCGGCGCGACCGGTCTGCTGAATCTCTGGGGGCTGTTCGAACAGGTTCATATCCCCATTGATCTGCTGAAGATTATGCTGTTGTTTCCGGTGGGCGCCCTGGTGGTGACGTTCACGCGCAATATGCTGGGGGTTTTAACGTTTGGCGTCTTTTCGCCGGCCCTGCTGGCGGTGGCGTTTCAGGGGACGGGATTGCTCTGGGGCGTGTTTTTGTTTCTGGTGATTCTTGCGGCGGGGACGCTGGTTCGCCTCCTGTTGGAACATGTTCAATTATTGCAGACCCCGCGGCTGGGCGTTATGGTAACCGTTACCTCCCTCACCCTGCTGGCGATTTCGGTGTTCAGCGTCGCCAAAGGCCTGACGCTGTCCAGCCGCGTCAGCTTGTTTCCGCTGGTCATCATTACCATGACCATCGAACGCTTTTCCGTGATGACCGAAGAAGAGGGGTTTGCAGCGGCTGTCAGGGTTTGCATCATGACGATACTGGTGGCGTGTTTTGCGTACGGCGTGATGAACTGGGCCGTTCTGGGGTCCATCGTATTGGCCTTTCCCGAAACCCAGTTTTTGATTCTTGCCCTGTTCTTTATCATTGGCCGATGGCCGGGGCTGCGGCTTCTGGAGTATGT
>JAKEGM010000112.1 GCA_022615575.1 Planctomycetales bacterium | reverse complement strand
CGGTGTCCATAATTCGTGCAGCGACGGAACACATCCGGCAATGACCAGCAATAAAACCGTTGAAATAACTGTGCGCGATGAGTTCATTTTTGCTCTCCTTGAGTTCTTTTTCAGGGTCCTTTTCGAAACGTCTGTAAATTATCGCGCGCAGAGAGAGCGCGGACAAGAGAAATTCGGTAGCTGAACAGGTGTTTCAAGGAATTGGGCAGATCTTGTCGCCATTACGGCACTTTTATCGTTACGGCGTTTTTTGCCTGCTGCATCCAGTCGGAATGCCCGAGAAAGGCCTTCAGGTCGGCATGTTCTTCTTCGATCGCCGCAAATAAAACACCCGCGTCGGCCAGGGTCTTGTCGGCGGCGGCTTTCTCCAGCTGCCAGGCCTTTTTGGCAAGATTAATCGCGCCCATATTCGAGGCAGACCCTTTCATGGCATGGGCATAGAGTTCAACTTGTTCGGGACCGAGGGTGTTAACCGCGTTTTTGAGCGCAAGAATCAATGCCTGGCTGTTTTTAAGAAACGCGGCCGCGAACTCGCCGATGATGGATTCATCGCCAATCCGGCCAAAGACATCCTCCCAGTCAATCGGGCAGCCGATACAGGTATTATTTTGGGGCGTTTTTCGGTTATCCATAGCATAGTGTTCCTGTTCTTTACAACGTCGGCCAAATTGACATAAAACATAACAGGGAAATCCGGATTTTCATTGCATCTTTGCCGCCCAAAGCCCATCATAAACTCCATCATGGTCAGTTTTGATGAAAAAAACCGCTATGAAATCGCTCGACGGGTAATGGTTGAGGCCGACCTGCGGGGTCGGGATATCCGCGATGCGCGCGTTCTGGAGGCCATGGGTGCGATTCCGCGGGAAGCGTTTGTGCCGGCTAAATACGCCGGCCAAAGCTATGACGATTACCCCCTGCCCATCGGGATGAGCCAGACAATCAGCCAGCCGTATATCGTGGCGCTGATGACGCAATGTCTTGCGCTTCGCGGCGGCGAGGTGGTGCTGGAAATTGGTACCGGCAGCGGCTATCAGACGGCGATTCTGGCCAAACTGGCCGCAAAGGTCTATACCATCGAGCGGTTTGGCGAATTGGCCCAATCTGCCCAGACCGTTCTGGCGGAGCTGGGATTGAACAATATCGAATTCTTCATCGGAGACGGCAGTGCCGGCTGGCCCGAAGACAGGCGGTTCGACCGCATCATGGTTACCGCCGGCGTGCCGCAAATACCCGCGCCGCTGACAGCTCAGCTTGCCGAAGGCGGCCTGCTGGTTGCTCCCATTGGCGGTCAGTGGACACAGGAACTGGTTGTTGCCCAAAAACACAAAGAACAGCTTTCCATACGGAATATATGCGGCTGCCGGTTTGTTCCGCTGGTCGGCAAATACGGTTACTCCGAAGAAATGTAACACAGGCGCCCCGAATCCCGGATGTTCGGTCCTTCCCCGAACGGGGAAGCGGACTATCTTATTGCCTGCCGGGGGCTTGGGTGCTATAATTCCTCTCTTTGAGTATGAAAACAAAGCTTTTTTGGGTACAAAATGATGACAAATAACATTGCAGAACAGGTTAAACTGCTCAAACGCGGCACCGTGGAAGTGTTCCGCGAAGATGAACTGGCCCAGCGTTTGGCCGAAGCGGCCAAAGAGGGCCGCCAGCTTCGCGCCAAACTGGGCATGGACCCCACAGCGCCGGACATTCACCTGGGGCATACGGTTGTTTTGCGCAAGCTTAGGCAGTTTCAGGACTTAGGCCACAAAGCCGTGCTGATTATCGGCGATTATACCGCCCGCATCGGCGACCCGACAGGGCAAAACACGACCCGCCCCATGCTGTCGCCGGAACAGATTAAACAGAACGCCCAAACGTATTTTGAGCAGGCCGGCAAGATTCTCGATATGTCGCCGGACAAGGTCGAGGTACGGTACAACAGCGAGTGGCTGGCCGACCTGCGCTTGGCGGATATTATCAAGCTGACCGCCTCAATGACCGTCGCCCGGATGCTCGAGCGCGATACCTTCGAGATTCGCTACAAAAAAGGCGAACCGATCGGCGTGCACGAGTTTTTGTATCCGCTGATGCAGGGCTTTGACTCCGTCGCGATCAAAAGCGATGTCGAGCTGGGCGGCACCGACCAGACGTATAACAACCTGGTTGGCCGGGACCTGCAGAAAATCGACGGGCAAAAACCGCAGATTGTGATTACCATGCCGATTCTGGTGGGGCTGGACGGCGTTTTGAAGATGAGCAAATCCAAGGGCAATTATATCGGCGTGACCGATTCGCCGACCGATATGTTCGGCAAGACGATGAGCATCCCTGATGCACTGATGGAAAACTACTACACCCTGCTGACGGACATCCCCGCCGACGAAATCAAGGTGCTTTGCGATGCCGCCAAAACGCACCCGAAAGAAGCCAAGGTCAGATTGGGCAAGCTGATTGTGAAGCAATTTTATGGAGTTGAAGCCGCCGAAACCGCTGCGGCGGAGTTTGAACGGGTGTTTGCCCAAAACCAATTGCCCGATGATATGCCGGAAGTGCCTGTCGCCGCCGAGCCGATGATGGTCAGCAAGCTGCTGATGCAGTGCGGTCTGGTGGCAACCGGCGGCGAGGCCAGACGGATGTGCATACAGGGGGGCGTACGGATTAACGATGAGCGTATCGCTGACCCTTCGACCCAAATTGCCCCCGTGGAGGGGATGGTTGTGCAGGTGGGCAAACGCAAATTCGCAAAATTAAAGATAAAATAAAACCGTATAAACAAAAATCAGAATGTCCAGCCCGCAGGGCTGTCCGCAATTTTGATATTTAATTTTTGATCTTTAATATGAGGTTGTTATGAAATTGCCCCACGTGAAAGAGGCGGCCAAATATATCGGGTTGTATGCGGTGGATTTCGGCGACCACGGCGGGGTGGGGTTTACCGCCGAAGAGGTGGCCGAACTGCTGGAAAGCGAGCGGTTTGGCGATGTGAAAGTTTATCGGATATACCGCGCCGGGCCGGATGGAACAATGGAACTGAAGGGCATTCGTCGCGAAACCTTCCAGCTTGAAGCGGGGATGTTTTTCTATGCTGCCGATGAAGCCGCAGCGCAGGCGGACTTTGAGCGGCTGCTTGGCTGGGCAGATGCTCAGGCGGCTCCGGCGCGGGCCAAAGTACACCTGGCCTGTCAGGGCGAGCGGTACGTGACAGCGCTGATTTATCCGGCCGAGTATGACGATGCGTTCAGCCGGTGGCTGCTGGACGGCAGTTACCGTACCGTCGGACAGGCCGAAGGCGGGCCGGAGGCGGTTGGCCGTTACTATCAGGCCGGCTGGGACATTCTGGAGCAAAAGCAGTTGTGGCCCGCATCATCGATGGAGCGATTGCAGGGCGAGGCGCTGCTGGAAGCGACGAAGCGGGCGGTGGTGCGGTGAAACGGAATCGGTCCAGTCCGCATCGGTATCGCTCAAATCTGCTGGGATGGCTGGCGGGGTCGCTGCAGATGTTTGGCAAAAGACCTCCGCAGCAGACCCCCGCCCAAATGCGGAGGCAGGATTTTACAACAAATGCGCAACGGCTGGGGCTTCGATTGACTGACCGGGTACGAAACGCATTCCGCCATCGCTGGCTGAAGCTTAAATAGCACCCCTCTCACGGACGATTTTGACGTTTCACCAGAAGCGTCCGGGCTGCTTCCAAAATCAGAACAACACCTAAAACCAGCAGAACAATCCCGCAAACCCCGGAAATCAGGACATCCCGGCTGATGGGTTCTGTGCCCGGATTCAACAGCGACTTCAAAAACGGAATGGTCAGCGCAATCAGCGACCAGAGGGTCATGGCCATCATAAAAATCATCGGCAGAATCGTATAGAGAGGATTTCTTTTGGTTTTAATCAGCCACACGGAAAGGGCCAGCAGCGTCAAACTGGCCAGCAGCTGATTGCTGGAACCGAAGATCGGCCATGCCACCAAATACCCTTTTTCCTTAGTGAGCATCAAAAAAAGAACCGGAATGACTAAACTGGCCAGGGCGGCTGCAAAACTTCCGGTCCGTGACCGCCAGCCGGTCAGTTCCTGGAAGATATAACGAGCCAGCCGGGTGCAGACATCCAGTGTATCATAGACAAAGGTGGAGAACGCCAGCAGCGCAAACGGCAGCGCCGCCTCATAGGGAATGTGAATCAGGCCCATATAGCGGGCAATGCCGTTGGCATAAATCAAATTAGGTTCCAGCTTCAGGGTTTCAGAGCCCCTGGGCAGCATCGCCACAGTCGCAATCGCCAGAACCGCCACCAGGCCCTCCATCAGCATCGCGCCATAGCCGATGAGGCGCGCGTCTTTATATTGACGGATTTGTTTGGAGGTCGTGCCGGAGCAAACAACGCCGTGAAATCCTGAACAGGCCCCGCAGGCCACAGTAATAAACAGGATTGGAAAGACCATCTTGCCGTTGACGGTGCTCCTGAAACCGTCCAGGGCAAACGCCGGGTATTCGAAGTTTGAACCGCCGACCAATGCGCCGAGCAATCCAATCAGGATGACCAGGTATAAAAACCACCCGCCCAGATACCCGCGGGGCTGCAGAAGCAGCCAGACCGGAATCAGAGATGCGAACAGGCAGTAGCCCAGCAAAATCAAATCCCACTGTTTTACGGAGATCGCGGCTAAACAGGATGAAACGGGCTGAGGAATATGCGGTCCGACCCACACAATAAACAGCGTCAGAGGGAGAAAGACGATGGTTGCGGCCCAGAGGTTCATTTTGAAGCGGTACAGCAGGACGCCCAGGAGAATCGCCTCCGCAAGGTAGAGAATCGAAGAGGCGGCCACGGCCGGGCCAAACGCGGTTTCTCCGAGGAAGGTTTTGAAGGTATGCGCGGTTATGTCGGTAAAGGCGATAATCACATAAATCAGGGTCAGCCATACAAAGAGAAGAAAAAACGTATGCGAAAGCGGGGACATGTGCTCCTTGACGATTTCGCCGATGGAGGCCGCTTTGTGTTTGAGCGAGGCCCCCAAACTGAAAAAATCATGCATTCCGCCGATGAACAGCGAGCCCAGGACAATCCACAAAACCGCTGGGACCCAGCCGAACCATAAACAGGCCAGGATGGGGCCGACGATCGGGCCGGCCGCGGCGATGGCCGAAAAGTGCTGCCCCAAAAGCAGGGCGGGTTTTGCGGGGACATAATCAACGCCGTCGTTGATCCGGCAGGCGGGAGTGGGGAGGGAATCATCCAGATTGAGTTTTTTGGACAGAAACCGGCCATAGGTAAAATAACCCAGCAGGAACAAAACGACAACAACAAGAATCAGAGAGCTTATCATCGGCGTCAGGGCCTCAAGCTACGGGACCATTAAAGGATTAATCGGTTCCAATTTAATGACAGCCGTGCGGGGAATCTTCGTTTCATCAAGGCCGATTTCTCCGCGTTTGACGAACTCCGGCGGGAAATTATAAATCACCCGTTTAGGCGGAATCTCCGGCAAGACGGCGTCCCGGTCAAGGATTTCAATCAGCAGGGGATAGGTAACGTTTTCGTATGCCCGAAACGCCTCTTCCGTCGCCAGAACCGGCGTGGAGGTGCGCACCTCGATTTCGTTCTGAATCGTTACCCTGTAGCGGTTCTGCAGCGTTTGACTCATGACGATGCCGATGGGCTTGGTCGTCTGAAAGAACCACGATTTCAAAAGTTCTTCGCTCTGCAGCACAACCTTCACGGGTTCTTTGGACTCGCGAGTCAGCTTGGCCACCCCGAGCGCAACGGAGGGTGTGACCGTAACCGGCTCGGTGCGCGCCGCTTCTTTCTGCAGGGGTGAAAATGTTACGGTGGCAGGGTCGTTATACCCCTTGCGCACATAGATTGTTACAAACGCCGGCTCGATGACCGCGCCTTTGATTGGCAGGCCGTTTTCGTCCAGGCACTGAACCGGCAGTTTTTTTTCCTCCAGCGGTTCGATGTTGACCTCCACCTGTTCCGGGGAGCAGGACTCCAGCGTCAGCGCCAGTTCCTGCATCTTCCGGTTTTTCCGGATGTATTCCAGAATGTCGAGAGTGTAGGTTCCGGCCGTCTGTCCCGCCTCGAGGGGATTGTATAAAAAGTCCAGCCGCTCCTTGGCCGGGTCGGTCTGCGGCAGATTGAACCGCTTCAAAAGGTCGGAGATTTTGGACGGCGCGCCTTTGAGGTTCAGCGAGGTCAGGGTGATGCGCGTCTGAGGGGTGCGGTCTTTGCCGGTGAACGTAACCAGCAGGCCCGGATCCGTCGCCGGCGATATGCTCAGTGTGCCCGTGAATGAGCGCTTGTCTTCCTGCGACAGGTACGCCCAGGCCCAGATCAGCAGGGTCAGAAAAACGACCCCCAGGAAGGTACGTATTTTTTCGTTCATAAGGTTTTACGCATTCGAGAGATTTTCTTCGTTTTCTTCCGTTCGATTCAGCTTGCCGAGTTTTTCAAGAATCGGCGTCGCCTCCACCAGGGCTGTCGTCAGATGCCGGCGAAGCTGCGCCTCGGACACATTGCGGACCAGATTGCCTTCCATCGCCAGCGAAACAATGCCTGTTTCCTCGCTGACGACAATGACGATGGCGTCCGAACCGCTGGTAACGCCGATGGCGGCACGATGACGCGACCCCAACTGGCCGAACCGGCTGCTGGCCTCGGCCAGCGGAAGCTGCACCCGCGCCGCCACAATCCGGTCGGCCTGAATAATCATCGCCATATCGTGCAGCGGCGTGCCGTCATAAAAGATTGTTTGAATCAGGTCGCTGGTCACCTTGGCGTCGATGCGCACCCCCGTTTCGATAAACTCGCCCAAAGCGACCTGCTGGGGAACAACAATAATCGCGCCGGTTCGGTCCGCCGCCATTTGGGAAACGGCCTTGATGATTTCTTCGACCGAGCGCGTCAGCTGCTGCGGGGAACTGCCGAAAAGCCGTGTCTGGCCGATGCGGATCAGACCGCGGCGAAGTTCCGGCTGAAAGGCGGCTACGGAAATAATCAAAACCACCAGCAGGAAACTGTTATACAGGTAGGCGATTCGGTCCATCCCGAACGTTTTAACCACCAGGTTCAGCAGAAGGGAACCAACCACCAAAACAAAAATCATTCCTCGAAACAGACGCTCGCCGCGGGTGCCTTTCAGAAAAGCGATAATCGCATAAACAAACAGGCCGATCAGCAGCAGTTCAGCCGCCACGATCAGCCGATCATAAAAACCGATGTTCAGAATATACTCAAGAATTGCCTTCAATAATCAGCTTCCTTCCGTGTCGCCGATTGGGGATGCTCGGCACATCCTGTCTGCACGAGTTTCAGAGCAGGCAGGATGAACAGGTATTACCGCAGTGAACGGGCCTACCGAACCATCATCGGGCTCATGCGCCCCGGGCGATCAAACAGGAAAAACGCGTCAATATCGTCCTGAAGCTGCCACAGATCGTTCTGAATCGCCTCGTAATGCCGCTGATGAACCTGCTCTTTGGTCAGGCCCGGAGCGGCGCACCCCGTCAATCCGCCCAAAAGAACGACACCCATAACGATCACCAGTGTCATAAAAATCGCATTTTTCATCTCTAAACCCTTATGTAACATAATCTTAAATATCAGTCCAAATCCCTCTGAAAACAGTATCCAAACCCCGCACAGACACCATCTGTACTGGATTCTAACGCCCCATTTTGCAGATGTCAAAGGTAAAATCAGGCCGCAAAGGCCTTTGTGACAAGATTTTGGGTTTTATTTGAACAAACCGGGGCGAATGGGTACAATCGCCCCTCTAAAAACCTAATGTGTCGCCTAAATGTCGATTGTTCGTTGAAAATCTATGTCTGTTGTCGTTTTCCATGATGTCCATAAATCGTTCGGTCCGCAGGTGGTTTTTGACCGCTTGTCCGTGCAGTTTTACCCCGGCCAGAAGGTAGGCCTCATCGGCCCCAATGGCTCCGGCAAGACCACGCTCTTTCGAATGATTCTCGGTACCGAACAGCCGGACATCGGCAAGGTCGTCTGCGCCAAAAACCTCAAAATCGGCTACCTGCCCCAGGAGCCGCTTTTTGACGGTTCCAAAACCGTTATGGAAGAAATGCACGAGGGAATGTCGCAGATTCTGACCCTTAACCGCCGCATCGAGGACTTTGCCGAGAAGATGGAAACCCTTTCTGGCAGTGAACTTAAAAAAGCAATGGCCGAGTATGACAAGCTCTGCCATCGCTTTGAAACCGAAGGCGGCTATGCCTGCGAAGCCCGCATCAAGAGCATCCTGACCGGGCTGGACATCGGTCCCGAACATTACAACGCCAAAACCGCCGTCCTCAGCGGCGGCCAGCTTTCCCGGCTGGGTCTGGCCCGGGTTCTCGTCAAGGATACCAACCTCCTGCTCTTGGACGAACCGACCAACCACCTCGACCTGCAGGCCGCTACCTGGCTGGAGTCCTTCCTCAAGGCCTATAATGGTTCGGTGATTCTCATCAGCCACGACCGCTACCTCTTGGATAAGGTCTGCGAAAAGATCATCGAGCTGGAGCATCGTCGTGCCCGCGTCTGGAAGGGCAATTATACCCTGTACGTGCAAACCAAAGAAACCGTTGCCCTGGCCGAGGCGCGCGAACACGAAAAACGCACTGAAATGGTCAGCCGAACGCTGGATTTTATCGCCCGCAACAAGGATCAGGAGGGGATGCGCAAGACCGCCCGCGGACGCAAAACACGCTTGGAGCGTCTGCTCAAGGAAAACCCCGATTACTTGGAGAAAGGCAAAGCCGCCCAGACCATCCGGTTCAGTTTTGCCGAAACCGATGTTAAAAGCGACCTCGTTCTGCGCGCTGAAAATGTTTCCAAATCCTTTGGTTCGCTGACGTTATTCGAAAACCTGTCCTTCGATGTCGGTTCCGGCCAGGCGATGGGCATCACCGGCCCCAACGGTACCGGCAAGACCACGCTCTTGAAACTGGCCCTCGGCCATCTTGCCCCGGACGCTGGCGCCATCCGGCTGGGCGCCAACCTCAGGGTCGGCTATCTCGACCAGCAGGCCACCACGCTCAATCCCGACGGCACCCTGCTCGACGAGGTCCGTGCCGTGCGGCCCGACCTGTCGCCGGAAGTCCTGCGGGGCAAACTCGGGGCGTTTTTGTTTTCGGGCGAAGATGCCTTCAAAAAGGTCGGCGATCTGTCCGGCGGCCAGCAGAACCGCCTGATGCTCTGCAAACTTGTCCTGACCGAGCCGGATGTGCTCATCCTCGATGAGCCGACCAACCACCTGGACATCCCCAGCCGCCAGATGCTCGAAGAGGCGCTCCTGGATTACAACGGCGCCATCGTCGCCGTCAGCCACGACCGCTATTTTCTCGACCGCATTGCCGAATCGCTGCTGGTTATCGGTACGGATGCCGCAGGGCAGCGCCAAATCGGCCAGACCCGGACGATTCTGTCCGCCGCGCCCGATACCGACGGTGTCTATTCTACATACGCCCAGCTTGTGGAACGCAGCCGCCAGGCCGCCCAGCACCAGAAGATTGCCGAAAAGAAAAAAAACGCCGCCGCGCCCTCGCCCCGGCAAAAAACCCCGCCGCACCTGCGCGAGTTCAATAAATACACCGTCGAACAGATTGAAGAAATGATTAGCCGGCAGGAACAGACCGTTGAGCAGATGCAGCACGCCTTCGGCGACGAGAAAATCTATCTCAGCCGTGACCTGCTGACCCGTCTGCAGGCCGACTTCGAGACCGAAAAACAGCGATTGGCCCTCCTCTATGAGGTGTGGGAATACCGTGTCGCCGATTAAACCGTCCTAATGACAGGGAACGAAAACAGTTGCCGCCCGGTTCTGCGCGGCTATGCAATCGTCAGTTACGGGTTGCCCTGCGGGAATTTGCTGCCCGGAAGGAAATATGTTTCACTGCTGGGTACAGCACGGGCGGTTATTGGGCGGCAGGAGCCGTTTTTTCCGTGGGCTGGGCCGGGTTGCCGGCGGGATTGGGGCCGATCAGCTCTTTCATCAAACTGTACCCTACCGCCAGGAGTATCGGACCCAGAAAAACGCCGATAAAACCGAACGTGGCGATGCCCCCCAGCATTCCGATCAGCATTACGATAAACGGCAATTTTGAACCCCGGCTGAAAATATAGGGCTTAATGATATTATCGATGCTGCTGATGAGAAACAGACCATAGACCACCATAAAGACACCCCAGCCGAACTGGTCCTGCACAAACAGCCGGATGGCAACGCCGATCCAGATGATCACCGGACCGCATGGAACAAAGCTCAAAAAGAAGGTGAACAGCCCCAGCAGCACCGGCGACGGCGCGCCGACGATGCCGAATCCAACGCCCGCGACCACGCCCTGAACCAGCCCGGTGCCGATGACGCCATAGACAACGCTCTTGACGGTTGTTGTCACGACCTCCAGCAGACGCTGCGCATAGTCGCCGCTGATTTGCTGAAATCCCTGGCGAAGACGAACCACAGCGCCCTGGCCATCGCGGTAGAGGAAAAACGCAATCAGCAAACTGACGCCAAGGTGAAAAACGCCCTGCGCAAAGTCCAAACTGTGCTGCAATAACCACATCCCCGATTTCTGCGCCCAAGGTCTGGCCCGTTCCAGTATCGGCTCGGCGCTTTCGGTCAATTCCAGCCAGGACGCCGCTATTTTGGGGCCGACCAGCGGGATATTGCTGACCCATTCCGGCGGCGGGGGAATACTGGCTTCTTTGTGACTGTTGAGCCATTCCAGCGAGGATTGAATGTTGTCGGTAAAGCTGAGCCCCACCACCAGAAACGGCGTCAGCAGCACCAGCACCAGGGCCACCGTCATCAGCGCGGCCGCCAGCGTATGCCGGCCGCGCAGCCCCTTAAGCAGTAATTCGTACACGGGCCATGTGGCAAAACACAAGATGGCCGCCCAGATGATGGCCGACGCAAAAGACCGCAGTATCAGCCCGCAGCCGACAACAACCGCCCCTATGAGCGCCAGCCCCGCGAACCGTTCAATCTCCTGTTTATTCTTAACCATACGCATCTCCTAAATACGGAACATACCCGTCCCCGGTTTCACGCCTGTTCCTTCTGTTGAACTTTAGCCCAGGTGTCCTTGAGTCCGACGGTCTTGTTGAAGACGAGGCTGTTGTCCCGGGTATCCGGGTCGGTGCAGAAGTAGCCCAGCCGCTCGAACTGCCAGCGGTCCAGCGGCCTTGTGTTTTTCAGCGCTGGTTCGACCTTGCAGCCGGTTACGATTTGCAGCGAATCGGGGCTGATATTATCCAAGAACGTCTTGCCCTCTTCGGCTTCGTCGGGGTTTTCTTTGGTGAACAGGTGCTCATAGAGCCGCACTTCAGCGTCCAGCGCGTGGGCGGCGCTAACCCAGTGCAGCGTGGCCTTGACCTTGCGGCCGTCGGGGGCGTCGCCGCCGCGCGTGGCCGGGTCATAGGTGCAGCGCAGCTCCGCGATATTGCCGGCGGCGTCCTTGACCACATCCATACAGGTTACAAAATACGCATAGCGCAGCCGCACTTCCCGGCCGGGAGCCAGGCGGAAGAACTTTTTGGGCGGTTCTTCCATAAAGTCCTCCCGTTCGATGTATAAAACCTTCGAGAAGGGAACCTTGCGCGTGCCGGCGGCGGGGTTTTCAGGGTTGTTGACGGCGGCCATTTCCTCGACCTGCCCGTCGGGATAATTGGTAATGACGACCTTTAACGGATTCAAGACCGCCATCACGCGCGGGCTGGCGGCGTTGAGATGGTCGCGCAGGCAATGCTCCAGCAGGGCGTAATCGACGGTGCTGTTGAATTTGTTGACGCCGATGAGCTTGCAAAACTGGCGAATCGCTTCCGGCGAAAACCCGCGCCGGCGCAATCCGCAGATCGTCGGCATGCGCGGGTCGTCCCAGCCGCGAACATGCCCTTCCTTGACAAGCTGCAGAAGCTTGCGCTTGCTCATCACGGTATTGGTCAGATTCAGGCGAGCAAATTCAATCTGCTGCGGATGATAAATGCCCAGTTCGTCCAGGAACCAGTCGTACAGCGGGCGGTGGTTTTCAAACTCCAGCGTGCAGATGGAGTGTGTGATGCCCTCGATGGAATCCTCCAGTCCGTGTGCCCAGTCGTACATCGGATAAATGCACCAGGCGTCGCCGGTGCGGTGGTGACTGGCGTGCAGGATGCGGTACATCACCGGGTCGCGCATGTTGATGTTCGGATGCGACATATCAATTTTGGCTTTTAATGTTTTTGAGCCGTCGGGAAACTCGCCGTTTTTCATACGCGCAAACAAATCGAGATTTTCCTCGACGCTGCGGCTGCGGTACGGGCTGTTTTTGCCGGCTTGCGTCAGTGTCCCGCGATAGTCGCGCGTCTGGTCGGCGGTCAGGTCGCAGACATACGCTTTGCCTTTTTTGACCAGCGCGACCGCCCAGTCGTACATCTGCTGAAAATAGTCCGATCCGTACAGCAGGCGATCCTGCCAGTCGGCGCCGAGCCAGCGGACATCTTCGATGATCGAATCGACGTATTCCTGTTCTTCTTTGCAGGGGTTGGTGTCGTCAAAGCGCAGGTTGAATTTGCCGCCGAAGTCGGCGGCGATGCCGTAATTGAGGCAGATGCTTTTGGCGTGGCCGATGTGCAGGTAGCCGTTGGGCTCCGGCGGAAACCGCGTATGCACCCGCCTGTCCCATTTGCCCGCTTCCAAATCATCGGCCACCATCTGCCGGATAAAATCCAGCCGTTCAGGAACCATTTGAGATTCATTGTCCATATAAAGAACCTATCGTTTTTTCCACTTGAGGTATTCTTTTAAGTTCATACTAAGGCGGCGTCGAATCGATTGCCTTAGCCATATCTTTTGTGAGGTATTTCCGCCATCATCGCTGTAAGATAAAAACAACGGATAACTTATGCAATGGAAATTTACGGTTGATTTGTTTGAGAGGGAGTGTGTGAAAAAGGCCAAGGCACAAAAAGTCCGCCCCAATCAAATCGTAAATCCGCCGGTGCGGCGGTGTTGGTCTGCGGGCAGCCAGCGGTCTTTAAGTGTCTTATTGACAAGAGGTAAGGTTTATTGGGTTCAGCGGCGTTCAATTCGTTTGCCGGCGATACGAATTTGCGGCGAACACAAGGGCGTTTCTGTGCGTAGCAACAACGAGACGGGGTTTTTGTCGACAAAAGTAGTCCAAAACCATGAAATACAAGAGAGCGACTTTTTGACCCCGTCGAAAACCCTCAAAGCGGAGAATGCAATCATGAAACAGCTTGGCAAGGCACGAGGACACAGTTACCCACGCAAACAATCTGTTCGGTTTCCGTTATTGGTTGTCAAACATCCTGCCAATAGCCAGCTTGGCAAGCATAAAGCAAAGTAGCGGCGGCGGTTACACATACGCATCAAGCAGAAGGATATTTTTTTCCGCCGGGGCCGCCAGGCCCGGGCGGAGGGAGGGGTGTCTGCAGCCAGGGTGCGCCAGTCCGCGCCGAATCAATTTCTTGACTTTCCGCATGTACGCCGTTAAACTCCGTACGTTTGTGAATGACCCAAAATAAGGATTCTTATGATAGTAACGCGGTTTGCCCCTTCCCCAACAGGGTATCTGCATGTCGGCGGCGCCCGGACGGCCTTGTTTAACTGGCTGCTGGCCCGGCGGCTGGGCGGCAGGTTTCTGCTGCGCATCGAGGATACGGATGTGAAGCGCAATACCCCCACCGCTGCTGCACAGGTGATGGCGGACTTGCGCTGGCTGGGGCTGGACTGGGACGAAGGCCCCGACATCGGCGGCCCCAGCGGACCTTACAGTCAATCGGAACGACGGCCGATCTATGACCGCTATATCCGGCGGCTCCTCGACGAGAAAAAGGCCTATTACTGCTTTGATACGTCTGAGGAGCTGGGGGCGCTTCGGGATGAGGCCCAAACCGAAAAACGGCACAATTTGTATCAGCGCCCCTCACAATTTCCGACCGAGGCCGATGTTCAAAAGGCCCGGGCCGAAGGTCGCCCGGTCACGGTGCGGTTTGCCGTTACGCAGACCGAACCGATTGTGGTCGAGGACGAAATCCGCGGCCAGGTCACATTCAATCCCGCCGACATCGGCGATTTTATCATCCTCAAGAGCGACGGCTTTCCGACATATCATTTTGCGGTGGTGGTCGATGACGAACTGATGGGCGTTACGCACATCCTGCGCGGACAGGAACACCTGATGAACACCCCCAACCACCAACTGCTGCAAAAGGCGCTGGGATTTCGGATTCCCAAGTACGCGCACATGTCTGTCACCGTCAGTGATTCCGGCGGCAAGCTCAGCAAGCGCGAGCGCCCCAAGGCGCTTCGAACAGCGGTGGAGGCCAAAGTGGGCGTGGATCATGCGGTTTTAGCCAAAGCGGGGGGCATTTCAGTTGAGGAACTGGACAGTTTTTTGAGAGGGGACTCCGCTCCCGACATGCCCGCGATTGATGCGATGGCCGAATTCCTGGGGGTGCATCTGCCGGAAATCAATGTCGTCGATTTTTTCCGCAGCGGGTATCTGCCCGAAACAATGGTCAACTTTCTGGCCCTGCTTGGCTGGAATCCGGGCGACGGGCGGGAGATTATGACACGGCAGGAGCTGATCGAGGCGTTTGACCTTTTGCGGGTGACCAAAGCCAACAGTTTGTTCGACCGCAATAAACTGCTGGCGTTTAATACCGAACATATCAAGCGAACACCGGCGGAAACGCTGGCGGGGCATTTTCGGGCCTACCTGAAGGCGGTTGATTCGCCGGTGGCCGGGGCCGATGACGCCCTCTTGGCGCGGATTATCCGCCTCAACGAAGGCGCGCGGACGCTTGAGCAGATAGAGCAGAAGTCGCGGTTTGCGTTTATTCCCAATGAGGCGGTTTGTTACGACCCGGAATCGGTCAGGAAAGTGCTGCTCAAAGGCGACGGCCTGGCAATTCTGCGGGCGGTGGGCCAGGGACTGGCGGCCCTGAAGGAACTGACGCCTGAAACGGTCGAAACATTGCTACGGGGTCTGGCCGAAGAAAAACAGGTCGGCTTAGGCAAAGTGGCCCAACCGCTGCGGGTAGCCCTGTGCGGCAACACCGTCAGCTTGCCGATCTTTGACGCTGCCCAGATGCTGGGACTAAATAACACGCTCAAACGAATTGAACGGACGCTGAAAGAATTCGGGCCGTCCAGAGGCAGTTAGGAGCTTATAGATGTCGCTATTGGTAACCGGTTCGGTTGGCATTGATACGGTTCGAACACCGTTTGGAGTCAATCAGGACTGCATCGGCGGGTCAGCGGTCTATTTTTCGATGGCCGCCGGTTTTTTTACGGATGTCAAATTTATCGGCGCCGTCGGCGATGACTGTCCGTTTGACCTGGCTGAACTGTTCCTGGGCAAAAATGTTGACCTGACGGGGCTGGAGGTGCGCCGCGGCAGCAAGACCTTTCGCTGGCACGGCACGTATGAAGGCGACATGAACGAAGCCCGTACGGATGTCGTCGAACTTAATGTCCTTGCGGAAAAGCCGCCAATGGTTCCGGACAGTTTCCGGGATTGCGAGTATGTCTTTTTGGCCAACACGGCGCCGTCGCTGCAGATGGAACTGCTGAATCAGCTTGGCCGGCCGGCCTTTGTTGCCGCCGATACGATGAACCTGTGGATTGAGACAGCCAATGACGATCTCAGGCGGCTGCTGAATCGCATCGACATGCTGGTCCTGAACGAAAAGGAAGCCAAGCTGCTGACCGGCCATCGGAATCTGCTGGCCGCCGCCAAGGCGATCGGCGGGATGGGGCCGCGGATTGTGATTATCAAAAAAGGCGAGTATGGCTCGATGATGGTGGAGCGCAGCGGCAGCATCTTTCTTCTGCCGGCCTTTCCGACCGCGGTGGTGATAGACCCGACCGGCGCCGGTGATGCGTTTGCCGGCGGCCTGATGGGATACCTGGCCCAGTCGGACACGGTGGACCTGGCGGCCTTGCAAAACGCCATGGCCTATGGGACGGTGATGGCATCGTTTACCATCGGCGATTTTTCGATTCATGGCATCCGGTCGGCGACGCGCGAGAAGATTGAGGATCGGTTTGACACGCTTCGAAAGGTAACGCAGTTTTAAGTATCGGAATCGGGAATCAAACAATGCGGTTGTTTGCGGCGATTGATATTAACCCGCAGGTACGCGGGCGGATTGAGCAGGTTCAAAAGCAGCTCGCCCGGCAGTTGAATCTGTCGGGGCGGGATGTCAAGTGGGTGCATCCAGACCAGATACACCTGACGCTGAAATTTCTGGGCGAGGTCCGCGACACGGCGGTGACACAGGTCTGCGACGCAGTGACGCGGACAGCGGGCCGTTTTGACGGCTTTGAATTCCAGGTCCGCGGCGCCGGGGTGTTTGGGCGGCCGGCGCGGGTGGTATGGGCCGGCGGTGCGGCATGTGCACCGCTGATGGAGCTGCAGGCGGCGCTGGAAAACGAGTTTAGCCGAATCGGCTGGGAAAAGGAAAATCGCCCCTTCGCCGGCCATCTGACGCTGTGCCGGGTGAAGAACGCCTCGGCCGGCCGCAAGCTGGAAGACGCGATTGAGGCGTATCGCAATGAATTGTTTGGGTCCGTCAGCGTCAGCCAGGTGGTGCTGTATCA
Source organism: Planctomycetales bacterium (assembly GCA_022615575.1). Classification (GTDB taxonomy): domain Bacteria; phylum Planctomycetota; class Phycisphaerae; order Sedimentisphaerales; family Anaerohalosphaeraceae; genus 4572-13. The sequence continues at coordinate 20,152 of JAKEGM010000112.1, read as the reverse complement.
CAGCGTGCTTGACTCCGCCGGCCCGCAGTACAGCGCGGTCTGCACGGGAAAACTGAAATAGCAGTTATTAGAGCAATGTAAATACGTTAGGGACGACAGGAACAATTGAGGAGTTTTGGATATGGCTAAAGCAAAACAGAAAACGACAGACAAGCAGCCCCAGGCCGAAAAGACAACCGGTACGGCAAAAAGCGATGCGCTGGATCGGGCCATTGCCCAGATCGAAAAGCAGTACGGCGCCGGCTCCATTATGAAAATGGATGAATCGATGCACCCGAAGATTCAGGGTATCCCGACCGGCGCGCTGTCGCTGGATATCGCCCTGGGCGGGGCGGGCATTCCCCGCGGCCGCGTGGTGGAATTTTACGGGCCGGAGTCCAGCGGCAAGACCACGCTGGCCCTGCACGCCATCGCCAATGCCCAGAAGCTCGGCGGCGTAGCGGCGTTTATCGATGCCGAGCATGCGCTGGACACGACCTGGGCCAAAAAGCTGGGCGTGGATATCAGCGGCCTGCTCATCAGCCAGCCGGACACGGGCGAGCAGGCGCTGGACATTGCCGAGATGCTCGTCAAGTCCAATGCGGTCGATATTATCGTGATTGACTCGGTGGCGGCGCTGGTGCCCGCGGCGGAATTGCAGGGCGAGATGGGCCAGAGCCATGTGGGCTTGCAGGCGCGGCTCATGAGCCAGGCACTGCGAAAGCTGACGGGGGTTATCAGCAAAAGCAAATGCTGCCTGGTTTTCATCAATCAGATTCGCATGAAGATCGGCGTGATGTTCGGCAACCCGGAAACCACTACCGGCGGCAACGCCCTGAAATTTTACAGTTCGGTCCGGCTGGATGTGCGGCGTATTTCCACCATCAAGGCCGCCAACGACGAGGCCGTCGGCAACCGGGTGCGTGCCCGTGTGGTCAAAAACAAAGTGGCCGCGCCGTTCAAGACCGCCGAGTTCGATATTATGTTCGACAGCGGCATCAGCTATGTCGGCGACCTGCTGGATCTGGCGGCCGAGTGCGGCGTGGTCAATAAGAGCGGGGCATGGTTCACCTACGGCCAGGTCAAACTCGGGCAGGGCCGCGACAAGGCCATCCAGTTTATCAAAGACAACCCGGAATTAATCGAAGAATTAAAAGAAAAGGTGCTGGCCAACCGCGGCTTGATTCAAAGCAAGGCCGGCGGCAAGGAAGCATCGGCAGAAGCCGACGAATAAGCGGCCGGAAAATGCAGAATGACGAGATTCCGCAGAAAAAATTTGAACAAACACAGGGTGTCATTCCGAACGGCAGTTTTTTGGCGTTTTCCATTTTTTTGAAAGAGTGTAAGCCGTGTTAAATTCAAACGAAATTCGAAGCGCGTTTATTGATTTTTTCAAGCAGAAGAATCATTTGTTCATTCCGAGCTGGCCGGTGGTGCCCATCGGCGATGAGACACTGCTGTTCACCAACGCCGGGATGAACCAGTTCAAGGAATATTTCCTGGGACATCGCGTGCCGTCGTTCAAGCGGGCCGTCAACAGCCAGAAGTGCATCCGCGTCAGCGGCAAGCACAACGACCTGGAAGAAGTCGGCATCGACACCTACCACCATACCTTCTTTGAGATGCTGGGCAACTGGTCGTTTGACGATTACTTTAAGGCCGAATCCATTGAATGGGCCTGGCAATTATTAACCGGGGTCTATGGCATCAACCCCAGCCGCCTGTGGGCGACGGTGTTCGCCGGCGACAAGGACGACAACGCCGCCCCGGACAGCGAAGCTGCGGACCTGTGGACAAAACTGACGCCGTTGCCGAAAGAGCGTGTGCTGTTCTGCGGCCGCAAGGACAATTTCTGGGAGATGGGCAATACCGGCCCCTGCGGTCCGTGCAGCGAGATTCATATTGACCTTGGGCCCGACCGGTGCGATATGAAACACCTGCCCGACCACCGCTGCGCCGTCAATGGCGGATGCAGCCGCTTTATGGAGTTGTGGAACCTGGTCTTTATCCAATTCAACCGCAAACCGGACGGCATGCTCGAACGATTAAACGCCAATTATGTCGATACCGGCGCCGGGCTGGAGCGCATCTGCGCTGTTCTGCAGAACCAGCGGAGCAATTACGACACCGATTTGTTTCTGCCCGCCATTCGAGCGGTCGAAGAAATCGCCGCCCAGAAATACACCTCGCAGCTCGGCAATAAAACCGACAACGCCTTCCGGGTCATCGCCGACCATATCCGCACGCTGACATTCGCCATCGCCGACGGCGTCAACCCGAGCAACGAAGGACGCGGCTATGTGATGCGGCGGCTGCTGCGGCGGGCGTGCCGGTTCGGGCGGTCGCTTCAGCTGCACGAGCCGTTTATGTACAAACTGGTCGATGTGGTTGTCGGGTACATGGGGCGGGCCTTTCCGGAAATTCATGAACGGCGGGAGTTTGTGGCGTCGGTCATTCAGGCGGAAGAGGCCTCGTTCGGGCGGACGCTCGACCGCGGGCTGGAAATTTTCGCCAATGCCGCCAAAGACGCGAAAAACAAAACGATTGCGGGCGAAGACGCCTTTCAGTTATACGATACCTACGGTTTCCCGCTGGATTTGACGCAGCTATTGGCGCGGGAGCAGGGATTGAGCGTGGATGCGGATGAATTTGAAAACCTGATGCAGCAGCAGCGGCAGCGTGCCCGCGCCGCCCAGAAATCCACCTCGCTGGCTGCCAATCTAACCGGCGTGGAACTTCCCCAAACCGACGATTCCCTGAAATACACGGCGGAAACCTGCAAAGCCAAACTGCTTGGCTGGATTCATGAAGACGGCTATAGCACCACCGGCGAATTGACGGATACCGAAAACACGGTGGCCCTGATCCTCAACAAGACCTGTTTCTACGCCGAATCGGGCGGACAGGTCGGCGACTGCGGCACGATTAAAACCGATGATGCGGTGTTCGCCGTCGAAACCACCGAAAAGATTGCCGAGTGCGTTCTGCATCGCGGCAAGCTGCAGTCCGGCTCTCTGTGGGTCGGTGATCAGGTGCAGGCGTCGGTCAATGCGAATCGGCTGGCCAGCCGGAAAAATCACACCGCCACCCACATCCTGCAGTGGGCGCTGCAAAGTGTTCTGGGCAAGTCGGTCAAACAGCAGGGGTCGCTGGTATGTCCGGATTATCTGCGATTCGATTTTACCTGGCCCAAGGCGCTGGCCAAAGAGCAGGTTCAGGTGATTGAAACGCTGGTGCAGGAAAGAATCGAAGAGGCGCTGCCGGTAATGACGGCGGTGCTGGGCATTGAAGAGGCCAAACAGCTTGGCGCGATGGCGCTGTTCGGTGAAAAATACGGGGATGTCGTTCGCGTTCTGGCCATTGGCGCTGCGAATAAAGACCAACTCCAGGAGGCGTTCAGCAAGGAGCTTTGCGGCGGTACGCATGTATCCAACACCGCCGAGATCGGCGGCTTTGCGATTCAAAAAGAGGAAAGCGTTTCCGCCGGCGTGCGCCGCATTACCGCGCTGACAGGCCCGGGGCTGATGCGGCATTTGCTGGTTCGCGGACGGATAGTGGACGAACTGGTCGAAACACTCAAGGCCCCTGCCGACCAACTGGCCGCCCGTGTTGCCAAACTGCTGGAAGACAACAAGGCCCTCAAAAAGGAGCTCAAATCCGGCGGCGGAAAATCGGCCTCCGACGCTTTTGGCGCGGCCGAAAAGCTGCTTGAATCCGCCTCTAAAGCCGGCGGAGCGTTTGTCGTTGTCGGCCAATTGCCGCCCGTGGATGTCGAGCAGGCCCGCACGGCCATCGACAGCGTCAAGAAAAAAGCCGGTTCCGCGGCGATTGTGTTCGGCATTGCAGACGGCGAGGATAAAGTGATGCTGCTGGCGGGCGTAACCGACGACCTGATTCAAAAAGGCGTCAAAGCGGGCGATATTGTCAGGGAAATCGCTCCCGTTGTCGGCGGCGGCGGCGGCGGACGGCCCAACATGGCGCAGGCCGGCGGCAAAGACCCCGCCAAGCTCGAGGAAGCCCTGGCAAAAGCCAAAGCCATGATCCTCGCCGCTTTGGAAAAATGATTTTTGCCGCCTGCCCGCATCCGGCGGGCTATGCATCGTGGGCCTGATAGGCCCCCTGCTCAATCCGAATATGCTTTTTCAATCCCTTTGCGGAACTAAAGGCATAATCCGATTCGGCTCTGAGAATAACATTTTTGCCGTCACTGTCCAGTTTGAGCGGCTGTTCGGGCTGCCGCTGATGGAGTATCGCGGCCAGACTAAAGGCCTTTTCGATGCCGTCCCCGACTCCATAATTGGCCACTTCGTCCGGCTGGGCCAGACGCGGGCCTTCATAAATGGAATCGTCCGGAAATTGACAAAGCTGGCTGTAAATATCGTCAACGCCTTTGTTCCGGTACTTTTCAGCCGACACCGGCGATCGTTCCATGGCCGCTTTAATAAAGGGGCGCCAATCGCACCGTGTCATATCCCGAAAAGCGTAAAACGCCAGGTCTGCCGTGGTATTTTTTGACCGCATGGACTCCAGATACTCCACAATTTCCTGGCGGCTCCAGCCGGAATCCAGCATAATCGGCTCGGCGGCCTGATACTGTTTGTTATCATCCGGCAGCTGCGGCAGGGTCTGCAGAAATTCCGCCATCTCCCGAATGCACGGCTCGGCGTCCTGACCGGCATAGGGGGCGATAAATCGCGCCAGTCTGTCGCGGCCGAGGGGGGTGTGGATATCGGTCTTTTCATGCTCGACAAAGGCCATCAGCTGCTCACAGCAGATGCGCCCGGTATGCGGATAGATCAGGTAATCCTCTTCCGATACATCGTCCAGCAGTTTTTCAAAGGTCTCATCGTAAATTCGATACCGGCTGCCGTGTTCATAGCCGAACAGCTTCTCGGCCTTGACAAACATCCGTTCGCCCCGCCGATGCCGGCAAAACTGAAAATATTTCTGGTACTGGCTGCGCAAACGCAGAAAATTGGCGACGTTCAGATGGTTCAGGTGCGACGTTAGATACGCCTGGAGCCGCTGACGAAAATGCCGGTAGCGCTGGGGGGCGATGGTCGCCTGATTGTAAAAACAGTGAATCTGGCCGGTGTGGTGGGCAACAATCGTTACCTGCTCATTGCGGAGGGCGCGCTGGGCCTTGTCGGAAATTTCCGTCCCGTTAAACCACATCGGCTTGGTGACCAGCCGGCGATTGTTGGTGATGATGCCGTCGCTGATATCAAAGAAGTTCTGCGAGTGCAGCGGCGTCAGGACCAGGTAGATATCCTCCAGCGGAAGGCCGCAGACAATAAATGCCGCCGCTGCGTACAGCGTGGACAGCGAAACGCATTCCCCCGCACCGGTCGTATAGCCGGCCTTGAGGCGAAAGGCGTCCATTGCCTCCACGGTTTCGGTCTTCCAATAGGGAATAATGTCGCTGTTGTACTTGTCCAGCCCGAAATGCCGGCGAATATCCACATCAAAATAATACGTATCTCCTGTGTAGCCGAACAGCGCATTGCTGCGGGCGATATCCTCGGGCGACAGAAAGTCCTTGAACCGGTTCAGTTCGACATCCTTGTGCGTCAGCCCCCACGTATCCAGATCGAGATTGAACTCGTATTCGTCCATGACATACTGCCGCATCCGCATCAGCCGCCGATAGATGCTTTTGCCTTCCAGTTTCTGAAATGTCGGATTCTCTCGCCATTTCCAGATGACCGGACTCATGATATTGGCCAGCACCAGGCTGTACATCAGTTCCGGGAAGACAAACACTTCCATATCCGACAGCGTTATCGCGGAACTGTATTTTTCCAGATCCCCTGATGTCATAAAAATCACCTTTTTATCCGAAATGCAGCTCAATGATTTCCTTGTCGCACAGAACATGGTCGCGCGGCACATTCTGGCCGTCGTGAATCTTCGGCGAATTCCACGCGCGGGCGGTTTTGAGTTTTTCGGCCAGTTCCCGGTGGATGTGATAGGCCAAATCATGCACATTGGAGCCGCGTTTGAGCGTGAACGGCTCTTTCATATCCGGCTCGGCGCCGGGTTTCTTGGCATAAATGCGAATGACATCCAGCATTTCAAAAATTCGCCGCATCAGCATGTCCAATCCCTGTCCGGCGGTCGATGAAATCGTGATATACTCAAACGGCCGCTCGGTCAGCTCCTGAAGCGACTGGAGCGTTCCCGGCGGGGCAATATCTGTTTTGGCCGCAATTACAAACGTCTTTCGCCCCAGATGGGCATCGCCGCCTTCATCCAGAATCAGATTATGCGAAACCAGATACTTGACACACACATCCATCTGCTCCAGCACATCGCCGGACAGGTCGACCACAATGGCCAATAAATCCGCCGCCCGATACGTATTGACCAGTCCCGGGGGGGCAAAATCCGCCGTAATCGGCGGTGCATCGACCAGTTGGATCGGCACATCCTCAAACAGCGCCATGCCGGGAACAGGCACGGCGGTAGCAAACGGATAATCGGCCACAACAACATGCGCATGGGTTATCGCCGCCAGGATGGAACTCTTACCGCTGTTGGGCATCCCGACCAGAGCAACCTGTCCGGCCCCGCTTTTGGGAACATGAAATACATCGACGTGTTTGGCCCCGCCTTTTTTGCCGACGCCGGCCAGCGAATCCTTCAGCTTGCTCATGCGGCGCTTGATGTCCCCCTGCAGGTGCTCGGTTCCCTTATGCTTGGGAATCTCGCGCAGCATCTCTTCCAGCGCCAGCAGCCGTTCTTCATCTGTCTCGGCGGCCTTGTATCGCTCCTCGGCCTTTTTATATTGTGGCGTCAGATTGGCCGGCATATCAAAAAAACTCCAAATTCCAAGAACTAAATTCCAAGAAAAAACCAAAAAAACAAAATACCAATTTCCAAAAAATTATAACCCCCCCTAATTTACAGTTCAAGCAGATTGATTTTTTTGAAGAATGGCTGAAAAAATCAGGGTCAATTCCCTTGCTTCCTGCTCCAGAGGTACCCGTATCGTCTCAATTCGTAAGTCATCTATTTTTAAAAGTTTCAACCAGTATTCTGATTCTTTTGCTTCCTTGCGGGATATTTTAATGCGCATTCTGAAATCTTTTTTCCCTAACGCCTCATTGGCTTCAATATAATTCGCCCCTACCGATCCACTGGAATCTATTAATTGTTCAAGATCATGCAGATTCAAATGATTTTTCGGGTACTGTTTGGCAAATTCTCGAACAGCTTTTGCGAAATTGAGTGTTCGTTCCGCCAAATCGTATGGCTTATTACTCACTTTCTGCCCTGTAGTTTGTTTTGAAATTTCCGTCATTGGAATTTAGTTTTTAGATTTTGGAAATTAAAAAGGGCAGGTCTCAAAACCCGCCCTTTGTTTTATTCTGCGACCTTGGCGGCCACCATATCACCCACCTGGGTTGTCGTATACCCCATCTTCCCGGCGGCCAGGGATTTAAGCTTATTGGCTGTAACATAGCGCACCGCCGCATCAATCTTTTGGGCGGCCTTTTCTTCGCCTAAGGTTTCCAGCATCATCTGCATCGCGCAGATGGCGGCCAGGGGATTGATGACGCCCTTGCCGGTGTACTTTGGCGCCGAGCCGCCGATGGGTTCGAACATCGACACGCCCTCGGGGTTGATATTGCCGCCGGCGGCGATGCCCATGCCGCCCTGTGTGATGGCGCCCAGGTCGGTGATGATGTCGCCGAACAGGTTGCCCGTCACCAGCACATCGAACCATTCGGGGCTTTTGACCATCCACATGCAGGTGGCGTCCACATGGTAATAATCCCGCCGGATATCCGGGTAGTCCCTCTGGCCCATTTCATGGAACGCCCGTTCCCACAGATCATAGAGGAAGGTCAGCACATTGGTCTTGCCGACAAGGCCCAGTGTGTTTTCGGGGCCGACGCCGCGGGCCTTTTTGCCGTGTTTGCGGGCATATTCGAAGGCGTACCGGAGACAGCGATCCACCTGAAATCGGGTATAAACGGCAGTCTGCGTGGCGACTTCATGCGGTGTGTCCTTCATCATAATCCCACCGGAACCGGTGTAAATATCGCCGGAGTTTTCACGGACGACACAGTAGTCGATCTCTTTGGGACCCTTATCCTTCAACGGAGATTCCACACCGGGAAACAGTCGCACAGGGCGAAGATTGATATATTGGTCCATCTCAAATCGCATCCGCAGCAGGAGGCCTTTTTCGAGAATGCCGGGCTTGACGTCCGGGTGGCCAATCGCGCCCAGCAGGATGGCATCCTGCTTTTTGAGTTCAGCAATCGCGCCGTCCGGCAGAATCTCGCCGGTGCGCTTGTACCGCTCGCCGCCGAAATCATATACGGTCTTGGCGACCTTAAACCCGAATTTGGCACAGGCCGCGTCCATCACCTTGACCGCTTCGATGGTCACTTCCGGCCCGGTCCCATCCCCGCCCATCACGCCAATCTTATACGTCTTCATTATCGTTGTTTCCCTTTCTAAACCGTTGTTTTTTTGCCTTATTTTATCTGTTTAATCTGCGAAATCTGTGGTTTCACTTTTAATACGGTTTCGTGTTTCGTTCCCAGAAAACGCCGTCGCAATACCCTTGGATCATCTTGTCTGAATCGGCCAGCATCAGTCGCTTCTGGGCCAGACAGCAATAGGTTCTGTCCTGCTCAATGCCGATAAATTTACGGCCCAGTTTTTTGGCAACGACGGCGGTTGTGCCTGACCCCAAAAACGGGTCCAGCACCACATTGCCCCGGCGGGTGCTTGCCAGAATGATCTTGGCCAGCAGTTTTTCGGGTTTCTGGGCGGGGTGGTCGGTGTTTTCCGGCATTGACCAGAACGGCACCGTTACATCCATCCACATATTCGACGGCGCTGTCAGGCGGTAACCGCCCTCCGGCAGACGAGACCAATCCTTCGGCTGGCCTTTTGCATCCGTATAAGGCGCCAGCACCCGCCGTTTCAGTTTCACTGCATCGAGATTAAACGTATAATCATCCGACACGGTGCAAAACCAGATATCTTCCGAGCAGTTCTTCCAGTTCGCTTTGGCTCCGCGGCCTTTCTCGCGTTCCCATGTAATCCGGCTGCGAATCTTAAAATACTTCTCCGCAACCGTCTGCACGGCGCCACAGGCATTCCAGTCCGAGCAGATATACACAGAAGCCGACGGCTTCAGCAAACGGACGAGCGACCCCAGCCACTCGTCCAGCATCGCGGCGTACTGTGATTGCGTGCCTTTCTTAAACAGCCTGCCGTTAAAGGCCTTGTTCAAATTATACGGCGGGTCCAGAAACAGCAGGTCTGCAAACCGCACCGGCAGGAATTCGCACGCCTGCCGCATCTCCTGGCAAATCGTTTTATTCAGCACGTCTTTGAGCAAAACCGGCTCACGCAGGGTCACAAGACGTCCTGAAAACATCTTGACCTCCTGCGGCGTCAATTCAATCGTCCGGTTTCGGGGGGCGCGACATTTCATGCTGCCTTGTGCCTTTTCACTTTTGCTTTTTTATATGTTCCAGCAGTCCGCCGTCGCGGACGATGTTCAGGGCAAAATCCGGCAGCGGCATAAACTTGATTTTCGTTTTCTGCGTCTTGTTTTCTATCGTGCCGTCTTTGTAGTCGATGTTCAGTTCGTCGCCGTCCCTGATTTTGTCCAGCGCCCCGGGCAGTTCAATCGGGTAAAATCCGCAGTTGATGCAGTTGCGGTAGAAAATCCGCGCAAACGAATGCGCAATCACCGCCCCGACTTTGGCGCCCTGAATCGCCCAGACGGCGTGCTCACGGCTCGACCCGCAGCCGAAGTCATCGCCGCAGACAATCACATCGCCCGGTTTGGCCTTCCTGACAAAGTCCGTATCCAAATCTTCCATGCAGTGTTTAGCCAGCTCGACCGCATCGTCAGTATTGAGATACCGCGCCGGAATAATCTCATCCGTATTCACATGATCCCGTTTATAAACATGTGCTTTCGCCATAAAAAATCTCCCAATAAATTTTACCATGAAGGTCTTGAAGAGCATGAAGATTTTTTAATTATTATCTTCATTGCCTTCATGTGCTTCATGGTTATAAATAGTTTCGACAATCCGCCAGCTTGCCTTCCACAGCCGCTGCCGCTGCCGTGGCCGGACTGGCTAAATAGACTTCCGATTTCGGACTTCCCATTCGGCCGACAAAGTTGCGGTTGGTGGTGCTGATGCACTTTTCGCCTGCCGCCAGGATGCCCATAAAGCCGCCCAAACACGCCCCGCACGTGGGGGCGCTGAACACACAGCCCGCATCGTAGAAGATTTCCGCCAGCCCTTCATCAACCGCCTGCTTCCAGATGACCGGTGTTGCGGGCACAACAATCGTGCGAATCTTAACCTGCCTGCCTTTGAGTATCGACGCGGCAATGCGTAAATCCTCAATCCGCCCATTGGTGCAGCTTCCGATATACGCCTGGTCCATCGCAAGGCCCTTGCATTCGCCAACGGCTTTTCCGTTGCTGGGCAGATGCGGAAACGCCACCATCGGCTCCAGCTTCGAGCAGTCGATGGTGTCTTCATGCACATACGGGGCATTGGCATCCGATTCAAACACCGTATAGTCTGTCTTGCCCTTGAGCCGTCCGCTCAGATAGGCCTTTGTCGTCTGGTCAAACCCAACAATGCCGTTCTTGCCGCCGGCCTCAATCGCCATATTCGTAATCGTCATGCGGGCTTCCATCGTCATCTCTTTCAAGGCCGGGCCGACAAACTCCATTGCCCGGTACAGGGCGCCGTCGGTCCCAATGCGGCGGATGACTTCCAGGATTACATCCTTGCTGTAAACGCCTTTGCCCAGCGAGCCGTTGAGCACAAACTTCATCGACGCGGGCACCTTGAACCACAGCACGCCTGTGGCAATCGCCGCGGCCAGATCGGTCGAACCGATGCCCGTCGAAAACGCCGCAAACGCGCCGTAGGTGCACGTATGCGAATCGCCGCCGACAATTACCTCGCCGGGACGGATATGCCCCTGCTCCGGCAGGAGCGCATGACACACGCCCGCGCGTCCGAGCTTGTAATAATACGGCAGGTTTTTCTCTTTCGCCCAGCTATCCAGCCGCTTGTGAAGCTCGGCGCTTTTGATATCCTTGGCGGGCTGAAAATGGTCCGGTGTCACCACAATCTTTTCCGGATCGAAAACATTATCAACCCCGTGTTCCCTGAGCATCGAAATCGCCGGCGGCGTTGTTACGTCGTGGCACATAATCATATCGACGTTGGCGTTGACCAGCTCGCCCGCCTTGACGCTTGTCCTGCCCGCCGCCCGCGCCATTATCTTTTCCGTTATTGTCATTCCCATACTGTTATCCTGTTAAAATCACAGCGTTGTTTTTTCGCCGTAGTTGGTTCCCTCGTAGGCAGCCATCCGGTTAATCGCATCGATATACGCCTTGGCGCTAGCCTCGATGATGTCCGTTGAAACGCCACGCCCGATGAACGACCGGCCCGCCTCGTTCTTGATGCGAACCACGGCTTCGCCCATCGCTTCCTTGCCGCTCGTGATCGCCCGAATGTTGTAGTTGTCCAGTTTCGGCGTTTGGCCCGTCGCCTGACGAATCGCCTCATAGGCCGCATCCACGGGGCCGTCGCCCCAGGCCGCCGCCTGACGCACCTGCCCATCCCGTGTCCGGATTTTGACCGCACCGGTCGGCAGGGTTCCGGTCCCGCTGGTTACGTTCAGATATTCCAGGTGGTAGAGCTGCTCAACCAGCCGGACTTCGTCGTTAATGATTGCGGCGATATCCTCGTCGAAAATCTCCTTTTTCTTGTCGGCCACCTCAAGAAATTTATCATATGCCGCCTGAAGCTCCTTTTCGCTGAGGGTATAGCCGAGCTGCCTGCAGCGGTCCATAAACCCATGTCGCCCGGAATGCCGGCCCAAAACCATCCGTGACCCGCCCAGCCCGATCATCTCCGGCGTCATAATCTCGTATGTTTCGCGCTTTTTCAAAATACCGTCAACGTGAATCCCCGATTCGTGCGCAAAGGCATTGGCGCCGACAATCGCCTTGTTGGGCTGAATCACAAAGCCCGTCAGCTGCGAAACCAGCTGACTGGCCCGATGGATTTCCTTCGTGTTGATATTTGTCGTCACATTGCCCCCGAAGAAATCATGCCGGGTTTGAATCGCCATGACAATTTCTTCCATCGCCGCGTTGCCGGCGCGCTCCCCCAGCCCGTTGATGGTGCATTCCACCTGCCGAGCCCCGTTGCGCACCCCGGCCAGCGAATTGGCGGTCGCAAGGCCCAAATCGTTGTGGCAGTGCGTGCTGATGACCGCCCTTTCGATTCCCTTGACACGGGCCTTCAGGTTGGCAATGAGTTGTCCGTATTCATACGGCAGAATGTAGCCGACGGTGTCCGGTATATTGAGCGTTGTGGCTCCGGCCTCAATCACCGCCGACAGAACCTCACACAAAAACGCCAGTTCGCTCCGGCAGGCGTCTTCCGGCGAAAATTCCACATCCTCGGTGAACTGCCGGGCACAGTGAACCGCCTCGACCGCCATCTTGAGCACCTCATCCGGCGTCTTGCGGAGCTTGTACTCCATGTGAATCGGGCTGGTCGCGACAAAGGTATGAATTCGCTTCTTTTTGGCGACGGCCAGCGCCTTGGCTGCCGCCTCAATATCCTTGACGCTGGCGCGGGCCAGACCGCAAATCACAGGCCCTTTGACCTGTTCGGCACACAGCCGGGTCGCCTCGAACTGGGCAGGCGAGGAGACAGGAAATCCCGCCTCGATAATATCCACGCCGAGCTTGGCCAATTGCTGGGCAATTTCGAGTTTTTCACTGACGGAAAGCGACGCCCCCGGCGACTGTTCGCCGTCACGCAGCGTCGTATCAAAAATCATTACTTTTTCGGTTGTCATCTGTTTTCTTCTCCTGAATATGTCACAATGAGCGGCCTAATTATGCACAAAATAGGCGCAAAAATCTACTGGAAATTGGAAATACGCTGAGTTTGAGGGTATGTAATGTCATTTATGCGCCGCGGGGGCGCAGAAGCAGCAGGCCGGCAATGACGGCTGAAATGAGAACACGATAGCTGTTGTCCTGCTTCATAATAGTTTCAATTATAAGCAATTTTAGCGGGATTGCAAGAAATTCCATTCTTTTTTTTGAAACAATAATGCTTATTGCCGCCGCGGATGCGGGGCATTCAATGACTTGCCGCGCTTAATCCGGGCGGTCTTGAATGACGGCGGCTTGCCGGCAGGTATCGAGGAAGTTTTCGAGAAGCTTTTCCCGGGCCTGCTGCATCAAATCCCGGACGATTACCGGGCGCACCTGCTCTAACGGACAGGGCGCGCCGGGCCGCTTTTCCAGAACCTTGGCAATATGCCAGCCGAACTCCGTTTCAAACGGCGGACTGTAGGTTCCCGGTTTCAGCGAAAACGCCGCCTCTTCAAACGCCGCTACCATCCTTCCTCGGGCAAAAAACCCCAAATCCCCGCCGCCGTCCGGGCAGTCCGAATGCTGCCTCGCCAGTTCCTCAAACGAGGCCCCCTCCTGAAGCCGGCGGTAAACCGCCTCGATTTGCCGTCGGGCCTCTTCGGGCGGGGTTTCGGCATTGGGATGTTTGACAATATGCGCCGCGTGGACCATTTCAGGCACAGTAAAGCGGTTGATATGCCTGTTGTAATAGTTCCGAATATGCTTGTCGGCGGGTTCTTGGGCGGCGGCGGTAATCCGCTCAGTGAGCCGGTCGTGACGAATCTGCTCGGCGATGTCCTCCCGCAGCCGGGCTGCCCGATCCGGGCCTTCCTGCATCTGCTGATGAATTGGCTCGTTTTCATCCTCATTTCCCAGCAGCCGCTCAAGATAGGCCTGGATGTGTTCCTCGGTGACAGCGGCAAAGGCCTTGCGGGCTTCCTGCCGGAACAGAACGGCCTCAATCACGTTTTCCCTCGCCCACTCGGCAAGCTGCAATTGGCGCTGCTCCTGGTGTTGGTCGTGAAAAACCTGCTCATACCGGGGACGAAGGCGATTGATTTCATCTTCGATAGCCGCTTGAGCTACTGCCTGGCCGTTAACATACAAAGTCATTTATGGGTCCCATCAATCAAGAGATTCCGCATCCTATTCTTTTGGCGGATGGGCGATTATAGCACACGGGGCGCAAAAAGAAAACATCAGGAAACATAATTCCCTGATGTTTTCCGGAGGGGAGAAAACTCTTGTATTATTCAAATCGGCTAAGCCGCGACTGTCCCTTTAACAATTTTAAAACATTTTGTCCAGCAAAATTTTCAAAGTTTTTATCGGACATCCCGGTTTTTTGACATGCGGATATTTGGATTTTTCTAATCCTGAACTTGGTGTTTCTGGCGGCGGCAGAACGAAAGCCCTATCTTTTTTGAAACCAAAGGGTTATCAAAGGAAAATCAAATGAGGGTGAACTCCGGATGTTCTTGGTCGCATTTCTGGATCGCCTTGAATGCGGAAAAAACTCTTTTGTATCCGTCTAAAAACCAGCTTTCCGAAACTGTAATTTTTCAGATTCAATTCCATGCCGTGGCCCTTGATTTCCTGCTGTCCGTAAAAACCCCGAAAGAATTTCCATTTTTCTGTCCCCGCGAAAAAAACTAACAGTCCCCCGGGCAGGGTTTTTACCGAGACCGTCAGCGGGCGGCAGCGACTCTTAAAAAAATGCCCCCCAATGCGGACTGCGGATTTTTTATGCGACGCTGAGAATGTAATTTTTCCGCCTCCTGGCGTCCCATCGTCCTGCATAAAAACCAAAAATCAGAACCGGCATTCACAGGTTATCCACAAACCCGATTTAAGGTGTGAAAAGATTGTGCAAAAGAAAAAAATTTCGTATGTAAGTTCTGTCCGCATGAAGACCTTGTCCTTGTGGAAAAGTATTTTGAAAAATCGCCATTGCAACGAATTGTCAATCGTCCTATGATTTGGTCGCTTTGGCATTAGATGTTGATGAATTTAAACCAAGAAAATCCTTGGATGGATGGGAGCAATAAGGCATGCAGGCTGTAATCAGGGATGAGATTCAGGCAGTTCACGAAAGGATTGCCGAAAAAATAGGGAGTACACAATTTCAGGTTTGGTTTAAGCAGGGCACCCGATTGACCCTTCATGAGGATCATCTGGAAGTGGCGGCGGCCAACCCCTTTGTCAGCAATTGGATACAGGGGCATTTTACGCACGCCATTTCAGAAGCCCTTGCCGAAGTCGTCGGGCAGGGGCGCCCTCTCCGTTTCCAGATTGACGGCAAACTGGCCAAGCCGGTTTTGCGGCCGATTCTCGAACATCAGCAGACCGAACGGGCGCTCAATGCATTGCGGCGGGTTCCCGCTCAGCCCAGGTCCGCCGGCGAAAATCCCCTCAAGCTGACGCTGGAAACCTTTGTCGTCGGCGCCAAAAATCAGCTGGCCTATAATGCCGCCCAGGCCGTCGTCCAGGAGGAGAAAAGCCCCTTTAATCCCCTGTTTGTGCATGGCGGCTACGGCGTCGGCAAGACCCATCTGCTTCAGGGTGTCTGCAACGCCGTCCACGCCCGCCGGGCCGGCTGCCGGTGGATGTACCTGTCGGCCGAGGATTTTGCAAATCAGTATGTGGTGGCCCTCAAGACGCGCAAGCTCGATGCCTTCCGCGGCCGCTTCCGCAATCTGGAGGTGCTGGCCATTGATGATATTCATTTCTTGGCCAACAAGAATGCCATGCAGGAGGAGTTCCTGCATACGTTTAACAGCATCGACCTGGCGGGTAAACAAATCATACTCGCTTCGGATGCGCATCCCAAAGAGATCGGCCAGCTTTGCGAAAAGCTGGTCAACCGGTTTGTCTCGGGGATGGTGGTGCGGGTGGATGCGCCGGATTTTGAAATGCGTTGCCGAATCTGTGCCCGGCGAGCCGAAAGCATGAAGCTGACTATATCGCAGGAGGTGATCGAATATATCGCCGGCAGCATCAGTACCAATGTTCGGGAACTGGAAGGCGCCTTGCTCAAGTTGGCGGCGTTCGGCTCGCTCAGCGGGCGGGCGGCTACGCTTTCAGTTGCCCGTCAGGTACTGGCCGAACATGTCGCCCGGATGGATCCGGTTGTGCATAACTCCGAGATTGTCTCGGCGGCGGCCGATTACTTCGGCATCAGCGTTTCGGATATTTATTCGGCGAAAAAAGACCGCACCATCTCCCTGGGCCGGTCGTTCGGGATGTACCTGACCCGGCGGTTCACCAGGATGAGTTTTCCCGAAATCGGGCGAACCTTCGGCAACAAGAACCACGCCACCGCCATTCTGGCCTGCCGCAAGATTGACGACGCCCTCAAGACCAATGCCGAGCTGAAATGGCGCTCTGCGGTCGGCTGGCACATTAAGCCCGCCAGGGAAATTCTCGAAACCCTTGTCGAAAAGATATCGTAGCGCCGCGCTCATCAAAAAAACTCTCCCCCTGACAAGAGGACGTTCATTCGTGGTTAAACTATCTCCCGTAAATCCTGTAATCCCGTCTAAAATTCCGTGCCCTCCGTGGTTAAAATGCCTATCCAATCTCAAATGGAGCCAATTTGTATCCACAACCCCGCTGCGC
This sequence comes from Planctomycetales bacterium, assembly GCA_022615575.1. Classification (GTDB taxonomy): domain Bacteria; phylum Planctomycetota; class Phycisphaerae; order Sedimentisphaerales; family Anaerohalosphaeraceae; genus 4572-13. Next base: position 3,606 of record JAKEGM010000112.1, on the reverse strand, counting down.
AAAAGAAAAGCAGCGGGAAGGAGGAACCCGCTGCTCTGTTCCAGGTAGAATACCTGGCATTAGAAGGAGGAGGAGGGTAATGTTTTATTCTATTTTATATAGTTCATTATCACATACGCCCAAACCCGCACCCTGTTCGTAAAATACTATACCTGAATCAAAAAAAATGCAAGATAATTTTAGGTAAAAACCACTAAAAAATTTATCGGTAAAAATACCTATCCACCTTTAAGATCAACAGAAATGGCACGAAGCGCCTCAAACGCATTAAAAGACACGGGATTCGCCCGTGAAACCCGATTTTTGAGCCAAAAAATACCGGCGCATAAGATTTTTAACTTTATTTATTTCAAGACCTTACAATTCGGCAAGAAAATTTTTCTTGGGATTTTGGGGCGTTTTATGTATAATGACCTTTAATGATATGGCTTCGGTCATGGGGGTGTATGAAGAACTGAGCTTCGGGGAGAAAAACGATGAAAACTTATTACTATAAATTTTGGGTTCCGTTTGTCGCCAATAAAAAACGCATCCTTGTTTTAGCCATCGCCAGCTACATGGCGATGTGCTGAGACCCTGATTCTGGCTGAAAACACCATTCTCAAATGGATTTCTGAAAACGCCGGTTACGCCAACAACCGGCGTTTTTCATTGCGCGGGCCGGCTGCATGCGGCTTTGCCCCCGTTGATTTCCTAAAAAAGCACGGGCGCAGCGGCAAATTCGCTTTATCGGCCGGCCGGGGCCACGCAGAAGATATAAACCAGCGGTTCATCGGACGTGTTGAGAATGTTGTGTTCGGTCCGGGGGGGGATATAGCAGACCTTGCCTTTGCCGACGGCCAGTTTTTCGCCCGCCGCCAGGGCGATTCCCTTTCCGGCCAGAAACACCAGCGTCTCTTCCTTGTCCTCGGTGCTGTGAACGCCGCATTCGGCGCCCGGCTCAAGATAAACCCGTCCGACCTTCATTCCGTGCGTCACCGGTGCGCCGGAGATCAAACGCTGGTAGCCCTTTTCGCTGTTCACTTCGACGACAAATGCCTTTTTTTCGTTCATCGGTTCTTTCCGGATAGAGGGGTGTTATTTGTTCGATAACGGCTGTTTTTTTATCAGACCGAACACGCGGGGCAATGTGTCCGGGGTGAGACGCGTTTTTCGGCATACAACCATCGTTAAATGTGCCGGCTGATTGTGCGAGATATCCAGGGTATAAGGGGCAACCTGTTCGATAGCGGCTCCCATTTGCTGAATTGCCGGGGCGGCCTCGGCCAGTTCGTCCGTAACAGCCGGTCCTTTCCAGTACAGCCCGATCCCGCCGATCCGGACAAACGCCAATGACAGCTCCGCCAGCATTGGCATCGCTGCCAGCGCCCGCGCGGTTACTGCGTCAAAAAGCCGGCGGTATCGCGCATCATGCGCCAGGTCTTCCGCCCGTCCCGACAGCGCTTGCACATTTGTCAGGGCGAGGGCTTTGCAGGCCGTTTGCTGAAACCGCACTTTTTTTTCAGTGGCTTCCAGCGAAACAATCGACCACTGCGGCCGAACAATCGCCAATGCCAGTCCCGGCAGACCCGCCCCTGCGCCGATGTCCAGAAGCCGCAGAGGTTTTTGGGTTTTCTGTTCAAGGTCATCCAGCAGCGAAAGCGCGGCCAGCGAATCAAGAAAATGCCGCGTCCGAATCTGGGACGGGTCGGTAATCCGCGTCAGGTTGTGCGTTTTATTGGCTTCAATTAACATCTCGGAAAAACGCTCAAACTGTGCCTGGTGTTCGTGCAGGGCAAGCCGGGCCGGTTCAAGGTGGAGGGGGGGCGTGGTCATCGTTTCCGCAGCGCAAGCGTATGGGTCTTGCGGCCCTCCCTGAGGTATTTGCGTTCATAATTGGTGCCAACGACCTCGCCTTCCTGCGCCCCTGCCGGACGGATAAAAGGAACTTCATCAAACCGCCCCTGCCCAATCGCGTGCCGGGCAACAGCGGTCATTTGCTCAAAGTAATCTGCGTGGTCCGTGGCGATATTGATGATGCCGCCCGGCTCGAGGATGCGGAAAATCTGGTCAAGATTTTCATGACAGAAAAACCGCCGCTTGTGATGCCTTTTTTTGGGCCAGGGATCGGGAAAGTACAAATGAAACACGCGGATGGATGCGTCCGGAATATGCCGCTGAATGAACGAGGCCGCATCGGTCCGAATAAGACGAATATTCCCCGTGCCCTTGCGCCCGATTCTATCTACGGCATAGCGGTAGTATTTGTTTGCCCATTCAATTCCGAAAAAGTTGATTTCGGGGAACGCCGCGGCCTGGCTGACCAGAAATGTTCCCTTGCCGGAGCCTATTTCCATTTCGACAGGCGCCGAACGTCCAAAAAAAACCGAAAAATCAACCATTCCCTCCACGTCTTCGGACGCGACGGCAACCGCAGGATAATCCTGAATGCGTTTTTGCCCCATAAAATCGTTTCTTTCAAGTCCTCTGGAAAAGGCACAGCCAATCCGCAAAAAATCATTTTGCTCGCAAAAAGGAATTAAGTCAAGCGTTCTTCGGTTCGATAGGCATATACGCGAAGAACCGCAGGACGCTTAAAACCGTATATAAGGATATGGAAGCCCGAAATAAGTCGATTTTGAAGGACATGTGACAGCGATGATCAGGCCGATCATTAAATTGCGGAAAAAACGGATTCTGATTGATGTGGACACACAGCGGGATTTGTTCCTGGCCGACGGAAAAGCGTGTGTTCGAAATCATCGGCGCGTTTTGGCCAATATCCGTCGGGTGATGGCGTGGACACGCAAGGAGCAGATACGGACCATCTCCACCGCCCTGATTCATTCATCCGGCGGCAACGGCAACGGCTTCTGTCTTGTCGGGACTGAGGGAATATGCAAAATTCCTTATACGCTGCGGAATCGGCGGATTCTCTTTGATTCAAGCGACAGCACCGACCTGCCTCGTGAATTACTGCGCGCCAGCGACCAGGTTATTCTGTGCAAGCGCACCGAAGACCCCTTTGATGAGCCGCGCGCCGAGCGCGTCCTGACGGAAGCCCGGGCGGCTGAATTTATTGTCATTGGCGGTCCGATTGAAACATCGGTGCTTTACACGGTTTTGGGACTGTTGATCCGCAACAAGCCGGTTACCGTGATTGTGGATGCCGTTGGATCCCGCGAAAAAACAGCCGCTGATGTGGCGATGCGAAAAATGCAGGCCAAAGGCGCCAAACTGGTCGACAGCAAGTCCCTGTTGGGGGCCACCCACCTGCGGCTGGTCAATGCCTGCCGCTGCGACCGCTGCCGGGGGCGCATCCACAGCGGAGCGTTTTAAGGGTTTACCAACGCCTCTATTTCCTGCTGACTGAGCGCCGTATCAAATACCATTACATCGTCGATTGACCCGTTAAAGAACACACTGGGGACAGCGGCATTTTCAACGGCGCCCACCATCACATCCTGCGAGGAGCCCGTATCGATTGCCGCAGCGGAAGTGTAGGTGGTATTCTGAAGTACCCCGCCGATATAGAGTTTTATTTCATCGAGGGTCGGAGAACCGTCATCCTGCAGCACGGCGGCAACATGGTGCCATTGACCGTCATTGACAGCAAGAGCTGCTGTT
>JAKEGM010000014.1 GCA_022615575.1 Planctomycetales bacterium | reverse complement strand
TCAAACCGTCTGCGTTCCTTTTTCACAACAAATCCCTTTCAAAAATGTCCACAAAAGAATAACACTTTTAAAGGATTTGTCCATTTCCAACTGAAGCTTTACAGAACAGCGCCGCATTATATGGCAGACCACCGCTGAATATCTTAAAGGCGGGGAAACTGACTTTAGCGATTTTATCGAGGAATGTTCCGACTCGGACGAGGCCCAAGCTATAGCTGACCATTACGAGAATATCATCCACACAATTAGAGAACAGAGAGACAGCCAGATTAATCGATAAGAGGAATACCGCATCGCATCAAGTATTCGGCGGTTTGGTCATAAAACTCAGGTTGTCTGGTGTGATCGTTTGAATCGCCTTCTGGAACAAAAATAACCATGCCCTGACGTGCACGGGTCAATAACACACGATAAGCGTTTTTAAGATACAACCTGTTAATCGCATCGTTGACATTCTTCCATTTCGTTCCACTAAAGTTCTTATATTCCCACTGACCTTTATTCAAACGCAAATCAGCGTCCCAACAAACACATGCCCAATCCAATTCAAGGCCTTGAATGTCGAATTCTGTAGCTACTTCTTCAAGAAAATATGACGAACGTACATCTTCTTTGCCATTTAAAAACCAGTTGGCAGGGTCAATACTTGATTTGACATGCACACCAAAAGATTTGAGCCGATAGGCACCTGATGAGGCAATAAGCCCATATCGCTCAGTCCCCCTTGCATGCTCTTTCAACCATTTTTTGGCAGTTTGGAGATTTCGAGTCAAAGTGACTGGATAGTTGTCTTTTAAGCTCGCATATAGTTGTTGTGCTTCAATACTATTTATATCTAATATTGCTTTGACCAGTGCAGATACATTCTCAGAGCGAAATGAACGAACCGATACCGCTAAATGCAACTCAGGCTGAATATGTAATTTGTCAGATTGAATCTTTGAAAAAAGGTCAGTGCCCTGGGTGTATTCAAAATCTGTCAATTTATCTGAAATAAAAACATCCCAGTCGGGATAATCTTTTTTCAAAGAGGCAAACCATTCTGGTAAACCTGCTTCGCCGGTATTAATCTCTTGTCCACCGCCAATTAGACAGATAATAATTGCCCAATTCTTGTGTCGGTTCATGACACCAATTAAAAACTCGGGTTCAGACATTGTAAAATCAGGAATCCCCTTTTTTCGCTTCATAAATGAACTTGTTTGCTCTAATGTCCAAGCTCGTTGCGCTTCATCAAAAACGGCAACACATTCGATGGGTGTTTTTTCTGTCCGGAGATTATCATCACGAAAATGATGTATATTTTGGATGAAAGCTTTTGTCTCAGATAACGCCTTCTTTTTCGCTATTTTATTTCCGATTTCTTTGGATTCCTGTACTTTATTGCGTGCTAAGGCTTCCTGTAAAACGTGAACTAACGGACCATTACCCGATAGAAAGACAGCATGTTCACCTTTATCAACGTTATGTCGTGCATTAGCGATATTAAGCCCTGCTAATGTCTTACCAGCACCGGGAACACCGGTAATGAAGCAAATCGATTTTTGATTTAATCGCTTTGAATCTTCAATGATTTTTGCAATGGCATTAGACGTTCGACTTAAATTAATAGCGCCGCCATCTGACCGAGATATTTCTGCGACGCTATGGCCTTTATAGAGTGCCTGTGCTGCTTCAATAATGGTCGGAGTGGGTTTATAGATAGATTGCTGCCATGCTGTCGCATCCAATTGTCCGTCTTTATGCTCAGCCGAAACCCAGTTGACGACACTCATAAGATTGTCTTTGTTTGTTCTTAGAGGTTGAAATACAGAATCAGCATACGGTTGGATGACATTGATATAATCGGGGGCATGTGTTGAAATAAGAATCGGAACGATTTTCTTCGTATGGCTTTGCTCATGAAAGTTTTTCAAGTCTAAGGCGTAGTCCAATACTTGATCAAGGGCGTAAAGAGGGTAATGTTTTTCACCGATCTTGAACTCCAAAACAAATACAATTCCATCAAGCAGTAGGATGTTATCAACACGCTTGCCCATGCGAGGAATGGAATACTCAAAGAAAATATGGCCATTTTTAAAGTCTGATAATTGCTGTTTAAGTATCCTGATTTGTTCAATCCACGCATTTCTTTGAAGGTCTTCAAGTGTGGACTGTGGATATTTTGCCGTTATAGACCCTAAGATGCTTTCGAGAGAGTCTGAAAGAAAAGCAAGGATATGATTTGAATAGCATGCTCGACTTAACATCTATTTCTCTTTCAGAAACGAGGAAAGGGATTTGTTGTAGAGTTTTGCGAATTCCTGAAGTTGGAGGATATCAAGTCGGTATTGGCCGGACTCGATTTTGGAAACGAAAGACTGGCCTACACCTAAGCTTTTTGCAACCTCTAACTGAGTAAGCCCTCTTTTCAATCTCACATCTTTGAGCTTAGCGACAATTGCCCTGTATTCCGCCGTATAGATGGTTTTTTTCATGTTCATGGCTGCCAGGATATATCCCATATTGAAATATTCCAAATTAGAATATTTTTCCCTTGCATTCGGACCAAATTATGATAAAAACAATGACAGCGTGGATACGACCTACCCCACTTTTAAAAAGGGGAAATTATCATGGTAAATAGACAAGTTCGGATACAGAATTATATAGCGGAATACTTCGTTTCTTGTGCCAAATTGAAAAATAACAGGCGTTCCATCCAGCAGGTGAACCTTAAGAAAATTTTGGTTAAAGAACACGACTGGACAACAGAAGGAGCAACTTGTCTTATTCAATTAGTCCATGATTATGGGTCATTCATTTTGGGTAATGCCTACGCATTATCAATTGTATTGGGAAAAGAAGATGGTGATGTTGGTCTATGGGACGCCGAAATGTTTTAGTTATTTGGGAGTGTCAGACGAAGGAGACGAGAAAGCTTGGCCGGAAGATTGAGGAGTTTATTAGTCGTTAGTCGTCAGGAATCAGAAGACAGAGGGCAGACCCGTCTTCGCTGACGCTTCCGCCTTCGTTAAAACTACGGCAGACAGGTTGACGATTGGGGAAAGGGAAAATGTCGCCCCCTGCGGGGGCTTTTGGGGAGTGTCGTTATTCTTCATCCCCCGCCCTGCCGGGACGGGGCTGCAACATCGCGCCCGCTGCGCGGGCTAAGAGGAAAGCGGGGACAGGTACAACCTGCTCAGTGGCAGAACGTACCAGTTCCCGTTTTCCTACCGGGACATGACGCTGGAGATTCGGAAGACCGGCAGCAGGAGCGCGATAGCGATAGTCCCGATGATAACGCCCATGAGCGTAATCATGAGCGGCTCGATGAGCGCGGTGGCGGTTCGGATGGAGTTTTGAAGTTTTTTGGCAAGGAACACGGAAACCTTGTCGCAGACCTGCCCTATCTGGCCGGATTTTTCGCCGGCCCGCAGCATCTGGATGATGCCGGCGGGAATCAGATTACTGTAGATCGACATCTGGATGGCATCGGAAAACTGGTAGCCGTCGCGGATTTTGGCGTCGGTGTGGGTCCAGAGGGCCTGGAAGTAGTAGTTGCCGGACGACATCTTCATCACGTCCAGCGCCTCGAGCAAACTGACGCCGGTATTGACCATCGTCGCAAGAATCCGCATGCTGCGGGTCATAATGCTGTCGGTAATCATCGTGCCGAAGATGGGGGTATGAACCTTGAGCCAGTCGATGACTCTTTGGCCGGAATTGGTATGCCGCCAGACCGACCAGCCCCAGAAACCCAGAACGCCCGCGGTAACAGCAAACGCCAGAAATGTCGGATTGGACAGCAGTGAACTGCAACTAACCAGCATCTGGGTCAGTTTGGGCAAGGCCGCCCCCCGCGACTGATAAATGCGGGTGAACCGCGGCAGGACAAAAAACATCAGCGAACCGGTGGCGGCAACGGCCATCAGCAGCATGACCATCGGATATATCATGGCGCTTTTGACCTGTTTTCGCGTCTCGGCGTCGGCGTTAAGGTAGCCGGAGAGCACATCGAGCATCTCAGCCATCCGGCCGGAGGCCTCGGAGGTTTTGACCATGCTGACGTACATCGTATTGAAAATCCGCGGCCATGCCTGCAAGGCCGATGAAAAGCTGTCGCCATTACGGAGCCGCTGGGCAATTTCTAGAACGACCTGCTGGAACGTGCCGGGGTGCATCTGTTCGGCGATGGCCTCGATGGCGTCGCTGAGCACCACGCCGCTGTCGAGCATAACCGATAACTGCGTGGTAAAGAGCACCAAATCGGACTGCTTGACACGGGCATTGGCAAAGTCGGACGGCAGCGAGGAAATACCGCAGGCATCCTTTACGCCGACGGGTGCCGTCTGCCTGTCCTCATTCCTTAGTCGTTGTTTTTCGGGTGTCTGTACCGTCATTGTTTTCTGCTATTCCATAACATTGGCCACGCGCAGAATTTCGTCGATGGTGGTAATACCCGCCCCGACCTTTTCGATGCCGTCCAGATGCAGGGGCACCATACCATTTTCGATGGCGGCGGTCCGGAGCGCCTTCAGGGGGACATTCTGCGCAATCATATCGAGTATCCGGTCATCCGGCACAAACAGTTCGTGAATCGCAATTCGCCCAATGAAGCCGGTATTACGGCATTTCTTGCAGCCGAGGCCGCGATAAAAAGGCGGTTCCTGGCCGGCCCACTCTTTGACCGTGCGGCGGATGCTGTGCGAAGGTTCATACTGTTCTTTGCAGTTGGGACAGATTTTGCGGACCAGCCGCTGTGCCAGCACAGCAATCAGCGAGGCGCTGACCAGGTAGGGCGCTACCCCCAGATCAATAAGGCGGGTGATGGCGCCGGGCGCGTCATTGGTGTGAAGCGTCGAAAGCACCAGATGGCCCGTCAGGGCGGCCTGAACGGCGATATTGGCCGTATCCTGGTCACGGATTTCACCGACCATGATGATGTCGGGGTCCTGCCGCAGCAAGCTTCGCAGGGCGCCGGAAAAGCCAAAGCCAGCCAACTCGTGCACTTCGAACTGGTTTATGCCGTGGATGTTGCATTCCACCGGATCTTCGACGGTGCAGATGTTGCACTGTTCGCCGTTTAACTCGGACAGGGCCGCATAGAGTGTGGTATTCTTTCCGGAGCCGGTGGGGCCGGTGACCAGGACAATGCCGTTGGGATGGCTGATGACCTTCTTGAACAACGTCAGGTTGTCGTAGCCGAAGCCGAGGGACTCAAGATTGGTCAGCATCCTGCGGAAGTCAATGACGCGGATGACGACCTTTTCGCCGTAGATGCCGGGCATGACGGAGACGCGCAGGTCGATCGGTTTGGATTGAACCAGAACATGGATGGAGCCGTCCTGCGGAAGCCGCCGCTGGGCGATATCCAGTTCCGCCATGATTTTGATGCGGGAGACGACAGCCGCGTGCATCTGATGCGGGGGACGGAGCTTTTCATAGAGCTGACCGTCCACGCGGTAACGGACGCGGAGTTTCTTCTCGTCCGGCTCAATATGAATATCGCTGGCATTTTCGTGCACGGCCGTATAAATGAGGTAGTTGACCAGCTTGACAACCGGCGACTGACCCGCCACTTCTTCCAGATCGGCAATGTCCTGGGGCAGGTTATCAATCATCGCAAAATCTTCGAGGGCAACATCGTCAATGATGTCGTCGATCACAAATACATTGGCCGCGGGAAGATAATTCTGCAGGGTTGCACGGATATCGCGTGCGGTGGCGCAAACGACCTGCACGCGGCAGTCGCTGAGCCGCTGAATTTCTTCGATGACAAACAGATTGGACGGTTCGCTGATGGCGATGGTCAGCGTGTCATGGACCTTAAACAGGGGCAGCACCACATGCTCTTCGAGAAATTCCCGCGACAGCAGCTCCACGATGGACGGATCACAGAGTTTAGGCGTCAGCTGGGCATAGGGTACCTCATACGCCTCGGCCAGGGCCGAACAGATCTGGTTGTCGGTGCAGTAGCCCAGCTCGACCAGCAGTTCGCCCAGCAGCTTGCTGTGGCCGATCACCTGCTGGCGGGACAGGGCACTATCAATCTGCTCCTGCGTCACAATGCCGCGGCTGAGCAGGACCTGCCCAAGCTGCAATCGAGTTTTCACTGTCGTATTCATTGTATTGCGTCTGACTGCACCATTATACAAAACTCTTAACGGCTTCGGTCAGTTCGGCATAGGTATCAAACTGACCGAGCAGCCGTGTGATTTCAAGAATCTTGGCGCAGGTTTCATCCAGTCCGGCAATTTTCAACTGCCGCGTGCGTTCCCTGCTTTTGTCGTTGAGATCCAGCAAAAACTCCAGCGCCCGGCTGTCCATAAAAGGAACCTTGGACATATCCAGCACAAGACCGGAAACCTTTGCGGCCAAGGCGCTGCTGGTTTCGTCCTCAAAGGCCTTGATGGCTTCGGCGGTAAATTCGCCCTGGAGCTGCAGAACGATTACATCATTGTATTTTTGCGATTCAATCTTCATCGGATCAATGCTCCAACCGCCTCAATGCCGTATTCGTCAAAGTTGCTGTAGTCCCAGCTTTCAATAAAACCATCCTGAATGATGGTCCAGAGTTTATCCACGTCGCTTTCGAGAAAAACGCGGGTTACTTCTTCGTCAAACTGCGTGCCAATACCCTTTTCAATCTCGGTCAGGGCCTTTTGAATGGTCATGGCATCGCGATAAACCCGGCGGGAGGTCATGGCGTCAAATGCATCGGCTAAACTGATAATTTTTGCAATCAGCGGTATCTCATCGCCTTTAAGACCGTGCGGATACCCTCTGCCGTCCAGACGCTCGTGATGACCCAAAACCCCGGGAACGATTTCCTCCATCTGGCAGATGCCCGACAAAATCGCTGCACCGATACGCGGATGCGACTGAATAACAGCGAATTCGTCATCTTCCAGCCGTCCCTGTTTTCGCAGGACCGCCTCGCCGATGCCGATTTTGCCGATGTCGTGCAGCAGCCCGGCCAGGTAAATATGATGAATCTGTTTCTCGGATAAGGGGCGTATCCGGATCAGCCGTTCGGCAATCCAGCGGGCGATAAACGCCACACGTTCGGAATGGCCGCGCGTGTACTTGTCTTTGGCGTCGATGCTGCTGGTCAGGGCCTTGAGACAGCCGATAAATAATTCCTTGAGCTCATCAAAGAGCCGGTTGTTTTCGATGAAAACCCTGCACTGGTTGGCGACCGAACTGAACAGCTTGATATCGGTCGTGTCGAAGTCGGGTTTGTCCAGCACATTGGTCGCCACCAGGAATCCAGGCATCCGCTCGGCATCCCCCATCGGAACCGCCATGATTGTTCGCACGGCATCCGGCCAGTCGTATTTAAACGCCCTTTCGTGTCCGGCGTCCAGCAGGGCCTCGCCGCCATTCTGCAGTTCGGTCATCAGCCGCGCCTGCAAAAGATCGGCCTGTAACGGATCGATCGAGATCATGCCGGAACCGGCGGACATAGCAAGCCGCTTCCGTCCTTCAATTTTGCGCTCGGCAAAAATTACAATGCCTTCGACATGCACCAACTGGGTCAACTGGTCGCAGGCCATCTGCAAATAGGAGGCGCTGGACTGGGTGACCTTCATGTTGGCGCCAAGGCGGTAGAGCAGCATGATTTCCTCATAGGCCCGCGACAACTCGCTGCCGATCTTTTCAAGCTGCATGGGTATTTTTTCGGCGGTTCTGATGCATCGGCAGAAATCCTCCACGATGCAGGCCAGATAGGTTTTTTCGCGCGTTGTCTTTGCGCCCTTGAGGAGCCCGGTATCGACGGCCAGAAAGGCCCTTTCAGCCGGCCCTACGGAAACCGGACAGAAAAACAGATTTTCGGTCAACCACCCGGACGTCAGCGACTGTTCCTGCTGTTCGATCCGCAATTCAATCTGGTCGGCAATCCGTGCGGCATCGCTTTCAAACCGACCGGCGCCGCGCTGCAGTACACACTGATACCGGGCATCGAAAATCAAAAGATTCAGCTCCAGCCGGTTGAGTTTATTCGCCAGTTCCTGAAACGGCTGTATCTTTTCATCGGACAGCGTTTGTGTCATCGTGTTGTTTAACATTGCACCCGTTTTTCCTTAGTCATGAAGCTCCCTCGGGGAGAGCCGGCAGAGCCATCCGTTAACCGTACACTGGCATTGCCGCATCCTTATCTTTTTTAAACTGCCGCCTGTTGACCGAGAATTTCTTCAATGGTTCCCAGCACCTCGCGCGGGCTGAAGGGCTTGCTCAGACACGCCGAGATGTGCAGTTGTTCTTTGAGCGCGTCTTCAATCTCAAAACCCCGCGCAGTCAGCATAATCACCGGAATCTGAGCGGTTTGGGGGTTTTGCCGAAGCTTTTCAATGAGTTTCAGCCCGGTCATGACCGGCATCTGGTAATCGGTCACGATAATATCGGGCTTTGTCTGGCAGGCCATGTCATACGCATCGCTGCCGTTTTCGGCGGTATCCACCTGGTAGCCGTTATTTCGAAGTTTGATCGCCACAACCTGGACAATATGAAATTCATCATCCACAACAAGCGCTTTTTTCTTTTCCATTTGTCGGCTCCTTTATAAGAGATTACCCCGCGCGGCAGGCGGTTATGAAACCATCTGGACCGCACGTTCTTTTGACAGCGGCAATACGAACCCGAACGTGCTTCCCTGGCCGGGCGTACTGGTTACAAAAACAGACCCGCCGTGGACTGTTTCGACAATTTGCTTGACCAGATTAAGTCCCAATCCGGTTCCTTTGGCATATTTATTATTCGCTTCTACCCGATAAAACTTATCGAATATATGAGCAATGTCTTTTTCCGGGATTCCAACGCCCGTGTCGGCAACCGTAACACAGACGGTTCCCTCAACTTCGTTCAGTTCCGAGTTGATCGTGATCTGCCCGCCGGCAGGCGTGTACTTGACCGCATTGCTGAGCAGGTTGATAATGACCTGCGAGATCATATCGCGGTCGATGGAGACCTGATCATAGAGAATCGAAGCGGGCGCGTGGATTGCGATATTCTTTTCCTGCGCATAGCTCATAATCATCTGGACGGCATCGCGAATCACCAGCGCCAAGCTGTGGGTCTGGCGGCTGACCTTAATCAGGCCTGATTCGATACGGGAGATATTCAGAATATCTTCAATCAGCCGACCAAGCCGCTGGGCCTGCCCCTGAATAACAGAGCAGAACTGCCGGGTGGTTTCGGCATCCTGTGCTTCGCCGTCCACAAGCATTTCCGCATAGGCGTTGATCGAAGCCAGCGGAGTTTTAAGCTCATGCGAGACATGACTGACAAAATCGTTTTTCATCTGCGAGATTTCTTTTTCCCGCGTAACGTCATGCAACACCGCGACCACCTGGAGAACGTTGCCGAAATCGTCCAGAACACAGGAGAGAACGGTATTGAATGTAATCGGCCCGTCTTTCTGCGGAAATGTTAACTCGTGGCGGACGTGGGGGGTTCTGCTCTGCCGGCTCTTGCCGATCAGCCGGATCAATTCCCTCCAGGATACCGCATCATGAACCAGACAGGGATTATCCTTATCAAATTTAAATCCGAACAGCGATTCGGCGGCCGTATTGGCCAGCAGGACGCGGTCTCTGTCATCCGTGACAAGAACAGCATCCTGAATGCTGTTTAAGATCGCCTCGATGCTGCTTTTTCGCCGGCGAAGGAGCTGCACTTGCAGCCCCAAGTCGCGGTTCTCATCCTGCATCTGCCGCACCTTTTGATGGGTTTCGTCCAAAAACTGTTCGGCGGCAACGGCGATCTCCCCTAAAACAGAATCCCGGCGGCTGTCGAAGGGGATTTTCATTTGGGCCCCGACGCGAAATACCTGAGTCATGGCCTTCAGCCGGGCCAGATGTCTTATAAGCATTCCAAGTGTCACCGCAATCGACACCCACGCCGCCGCCAGCGACACCCCCGCAACAGGCGCAGGCAGCGAGGCAACACCGGCAAGGCCGGCAGCAGCGGTTCCCAAAAGCCCGACCGCTGAGGCAGCTATCCAGAGAATCTGTTCTTTTTTCATGGGTATCAACCGATTCACAGGGCGTCCAGCGTTCCTTTCAGGAATGTTGAAATCAGTTCGTTATCGGGGTCCATTTGCTGGGCCTTCTCAAACGCCGCGTTGGCCTGAAAGGCCTGGCCCATCTGCTGATAGCAGCGGCCCGTCATAAACCACGCAAAGCCGGCCAGTTCATCTTCGCCGGTGATTTTTGTAAAATCCTGCAGCGCCTGTTCGTATTGCCCCAGAAGGTATTGGGCGCTTCCCCGCACCGCATACGCCTTCGGCCAGGAAGGATGATATTTAAGGGCCTGGTCGGCACAGTACGCTGCGCGTTTGGCATCATCAATGCCCATCGCCGCATGTGCCATCGTCAGCCAGATGTCGGCATCCTGGCGAAATACGACGGAAAGTTTGTCATAATAGACCATCGCCTGACCGTATCGGCCCGCATTGAATAAGGACATTGCCAGAGACCGCATGGTCGCGTTGTATCGGTCGGGATCGGCCTGGTATTGCGGCAGCAGGAGGTCAAACTTTTCAGCCGCCTGCAGCCACTGGCCGTCAGCCATATACGCATAGCCGCAGGGTTCAAGAATCTGCGGCACGGCGCCATGCGTCAACTGAACCTGTTCGTAAAGGCGCAGGGCTTCAGCCCTGTTATTGGATCGCTGATAAAGCCGCGCTTTGGCCAGGATCAGATCCAGATTGCCGGACTGGGCACTTAACCCGCCGTCAAGGATCTCCTGAGCACGGTCAAGGCGGCCGGTTTCAAGGCAGATATCGGACAAGCTGAGGATGTATTCCGTGTTGGCCGGCTGCAGGTCCAGCGCCTTTTGACAGAACTCCTGCGCCCCTGCGTAGTCCTTTTCAAGAACAGCCAGGGACGCCAGGAAATACCAGCCATCGTCGAGGTTGGGATCCATCCGGACGGCTTTTTCAAATGCCTGACGGGCCGGCGCATTTTGTCCTTCCGCCAAATGGATACGGCCCATCAACATATAGGCCGGCGTCAGTTCCGGATCGGCTTCCAGACAACGAGTCAGCAGTTGTTTGGCTTTTTCAAGCTGGCCGCGGTTAATCAGTTCCTCGGCCTGAGGGATATTGGCCTGGGCAGTCGTTTTTCCCCAGCGATTCTCTATGGCCTGTTTTTGCTGGGCGTGTGTTTCGGTGCATCCGGCAGCCGCCATCAGCGTGCCGAATACCGCCATCCATAATGCAATTTTTACTGTGTTCATAATCCACCCCTGTCTTTTTCCATAAAATAGGGTTTTGACGGGTTCCGACAGCACTGCGACCAGCGCCGCCGGAACCCGGTTTTCAACATCCTTTACCGGCGGAGCCACTTGCCGGATTCTTCTTTTTCAATTTTCTGCAGCATGATGCGTTCGATCTGCTTGTCCTCATGGGGCTGTGTTTCACGAATGATGCGTTCTTTCAGACGAACTTCATCCAGATAGCTGCGGTCAATCGCATAGGGACGATCCAGCACAGCCAGAGCTTCTTGAGCTTTTCCTTCGGTGTAAAGCTTGACGGCCTTGGCATAGCGGTCTTCCTCGATCTTGGCGCGGCTCATCCAGTATAGATTCTTGCGGGCATCATGAGCCAGACGCATCACATCTTCAAGCCGGTCGGCGCCATCCGCCTCTTTAGGCGTATTGATGATATGGGGGGTAATCAGCACAATCAGCTCAACGCGTGTTGAAACATCGTTGACTCCTCGGAACAATTCACCCACTACAGGAACATCCCCAAGAACGGGAACCTGCGAATGGGACAAATTGGTTTCTTCCTTGAACAGGCCGCCCAAAACGATGGTCTGGCCATCTTTAACCATGACGTTGGTAATCACCTCGGTCGTGCTCTTGTTAGGCAGGGTAAAGCCACCGGATATTTCAACCTGACCGGTACTTTGCTCAGGATGAATTTCCATCCGGATCATTCCATCCCGACCGATGAAGGGACGGTATTCCAGAACTGTACCGCTTTCCAGAAACTCCACCTGCTGGGTGGCGGTTCCGCCCTCGGCCACATTGGTCAAAGACAGATAGCCATCCTGACGGCCAATAATGATTTTGCCGGTCTGCTTGTTCAGCGCCAGAATCTTGGGATTGGCCATAATCGTAACATCCGATACCGTTTCAATAGCTGTCACCAATGCAGAGATGTTATCGAAGGTTACGCCGACAGAAAGCCCGCCCTCGTCAGCCGAAGGCGCAAATCCTTCCTGCAGGAAACCGTTACCGCCCAAACCGATAGCTGTTTCATTGATGTTTTTCCAGTCAATGCCGAACTTGGTTGTGTCGGTCAGAGTGGCTTCCATCACGGTAACTTCCAGCAGCACCTGAAGGGGCTCGACATCCACTTCCGACAGCACTTCACGAATACGGCCGATGTTTTCAGGGTAATCAGAAACGACCAGGCGGTCCTGTACCGCCAGCGTGTCGCCGCTTTTTCCCGCTTCCATTTCGGTGGGAGCCGCTGTCGTGATGCCCAGTTTGCCGAATTCACTCAGCAGGGGCTCGGCCAGCTTTTTGGCTTCTTCGGAGTTGATGTAATTCAAGGCGATGATCGCATGTTCAAAGCGGCTCTTGTCCGCCATGAATTCCTCATTGGTGTAAACCTTGATAAAGTTGCCTTTGACCTCGTACTTGTGCGTTCCCAGAACGGCCTGAAGGGCCTCTTCAAAGGTTACTTCGTACAGGTTGGTCACGGTGACGATACCGTCCACGCCAGTCGAAGGCACGATGTTCTTCTGATACATCTGCGACAGCATCCCGAGGGCGTCTTTGATGGGCATGTCCTTCTTGAAGGCGATGGTCTGAATCGACTGCCCCATGACGTCCTGCTGGACGGCAGCGCTTTCAGCCGGCGCAGCCGCCGGCTCTTCGGCGACGGTCAGCGACACACACGCCAGGACAGCCAGCATCCAAACCCCTGCGGCTGTCAGTGTTCTTTTCCCTGCAGTTCTGTTCTGTTTTGCCAACATAAAACACCATCCTTTCTACTCATTGTTCGCTTCGGCCATCTTCAAGACAACCGAAACCGTGTTCCACGAGAACTCAACTTTGTTTTCTTTGATGTCCGTTACGATCAACACATATTGGTCAGGTCCCTCTTTGACGGTCAGCGTCGAGCCGACCGTTAAGATTTTTCCGTTCACAAACACCCGGCAAGGCGTCCCATTGTCCCCTTTGATAACGGCTTCGAGCGTCATCCGGGCGGCGATCCTTTCCAGCTTTGACTGATCGCCTGTTCCGGCAGAGCCGCCGTTGGGTGTAACGCTGCCGCGGCTGCCGGACGACTGATAGAAATCAAACGCCGTCCAGGTTGCGCCGCTGAAGACATCCTTTGACAGGATGTCATTGCGTCCGGGCCGATTTGGCAATGCGACGGGGCTGATTCGAATGCCGGCGGATACGGGAGTTGACTGAATATCCGGCTGCACAGCGGCTGTTTCCTGGGCGCCGGCCGCAGCAGGCCCGCTTTTGCCGCGGAGCAGCACACGACCCCACAGAATTCCCATGACGGCTATCAACACCGTCATCACCATCACCTTGGGGCTGATGTTCTGCAGGGCGCTTGCCGCAGGCATTTTCCGCGTTATGTTCGCAGGGATTCGATTCATGGTTTTCAGTCGTTCCTGGCATCCGAAGGTTGATAATAAACATTGGCCTTAGCCGTCAGTTTGACCTGCGCGCTGAAGCCGCTGTCGTTTTCGAGCAAAATGTCATCAACCCTGATCAGGCGATCCATTTTTTCCAGCGATTGGAAAAACATAAATATCTGTTCCGCTGTTCCTTTGCATTCAATCGTCAGCGGAATGCAGCAAACCGTATCGGAGGTCAATTCCGTTCCGGGCTGAACAAGCTGATCTGTCAGCCGACACGCATTCATCACATCCGCGATCTCCTGCCACAACTGAGCAAAATTACGTCCTTCGGGAATCTTGCGTGTAAAGGCATCCAGCTCGGCCTCCAGCTTTTTTTTCTGCTGGGTCAATTCGGGCAGCAGAGCGCCGGAGGAAGTGATCTGTTCCACGGTCAGCTTCTGCTGGTCCATCTGCGCCCCGACGGCTATGTTTTGGCGGACGATGGGCAGGTAGCGGAACACCCCGAAGCCGACAAACATCAGCCCGCTTACCATCAATATCACCCATTGCTGTTTATCCGGGTTTTTCATAAGCTGCCGTTCCTATTTCTCAATCCGGTAATCCGCTACATAGCAGCGAATCTCAAATTCGGTCACATCCGCATCTTTTACTTTTTTGGCCCGCGTAAAAACCGGGGCGACCTGTTCAAAATAATCGGTCTGCTCCAGGGCCAAAATCAGCGATGCCGCATCGGCAGGCGCTGCCGCAATGCCGGTCAAAACCACTTTCATCCGCGACGGCACACTCGGAATCGCCGCCGGCCGCTGCTTTCCGGAGGCGGCCGCCTGAACAACCGCCGCCGAAGGCGACGTTCCCTGGGGGCAATCCTCCCGGAGCGGTTCATTTTGAAATGACAGCCGGCTCAGGATGAGATTGTTCCCAACCAGGCAGGACACCTCTCCCATCAGCGACGAAACGGGGGTCCGAGGAGCAATGGCGGTAAGCATCCGCGCCTTTTCCCTCATGGCGGCGATCTGCTGTTCCAGTTCCTGCGCCTGTTCGATGCGCACCCTTCCGCGTTCGAAAGCGGTTTGGATACCGGTTACTTCCGCATGGAGGCGCTCTACATGCCGGCCCGCGATAAAACTCCAGAGCATCATCAGAGCCAGCACAATGCTGACCCGGACACACTGGCGGACATATCGCTGTTTGCGTTTGCGATCCGCTCTATACCATTCCGGAATGAAATCAATTTCTTTCATACAGGGACTTCTATCTCCGCCAAAGAGGGATTCTGAATCTGATTCAGTTCCATCCCTTTTAACGCCAGACCGACCGCAACGGCCCATTCGCACATCTGGGGCTTGCGCCGGCGGTCAAACTTCGCACGGCTCACATCGTAGCCGCGGAGCGGTTCGGCAATCCGGATATCCACGCCCAAGTGCCTGCGAAGGACATCTATCAGTGCGGATTCATAGGCCTCGCCGCCGGCAAACACCGCCTCGGCGGGACGCCTGCCGCGAAACGTAACCGCGTAATATCGAAAGCAGAGTGAGATTTCATGCGCCAGCGTTTCAATGGAACCGGTCATGGCATCGATCACCGCACGCCGGGTTTCCGAATCCACCTGACTGGCCTCCGCTCCACACAGCCGGGCACGCAACGCCGCCGCTTCCTCCAGAGAAATTCCAAGCCGGGACGCCACCTGCTCGTTGAGGGCATTGCCGGCGATGGGGATTTGCTTGACAAAGGCGATTTCCTGACCTTTCCCGATGATAACCGTTGTGTACTGCGCCCCCAGGTCCACAAAGACGCTGACCAAATCCTTGTCTTCGCGCCGCCGCAAGGTTGCCTGAAAGCAGCGGAACAGGGCACACGGCACCGTATCCAGCGACAAGGGAACCAGTTTCGCCTCTTCCAGCAGGGCGATGTGCCGCACAACACGGTTGTTTTCGATGCCGAAAAAAATGACTTCGTTTTTGACTTCCTCGCCCTGATAGGCATTGCCGGCCATGATGTACCGGATTTCGTCTTTGTCAGGATTGAGGCCGAACCGCCGGGCCACTTCCGTATGCACCATTTCCTCAATCTCAGCTGGATTCGCGGTGTCCAGACGCAAGCTTTTGACCTTTATCTCGTCGCCCGGAAGACAGGACACGACCTGCCGCCCACGGAACCCCCCCCGGCGGTACATCGCGATAATCCGTTCGACCACATACCGGCGCCAATCGTCGGAATCGGGCACCAGGGTCCGATCCAGCGCTTCCTCCTCGGCCGCCTCAACACAGATGGCATTGTCGCCGGGACTAAGCTGAATCATCTTGATCATGGAATGACCCACATCCAGACCAATCGGCTGAGTTTTTTGTTTTAACAGGTATTCGAACATCTTCTTTCTATCCGCGTCTTTTTAAAATATGCAATATAAATCGTTTCAAAGTCCGCTCAGTGTGACATATCCGGTCACTTGCTCGATATCCACATACAGCGTAAAGTTATCCGCTTTGAGGGTAATCCGGCCGCTGGTCAGGGGCGTTGTTGTTCCTATGCCGCTGTAAGGGCTTCCCAGATAATCGAATGTAACGGCATTCGATGCAACCGAGTCAAAATTAGCGGTTTGGATATTGACCCGATTTAAGTTCCGGTCGGTCGTGAAATTGACGACATAATCCCGATCGGATTGAACAGGATTCTTGACAATTGTATTGGTATCCACCTGACGAATGTCATACGATTCGGTATCGGGATAAAAGACAACCGCGTATATCTTCTGGTGCGTAATAGCCAGTGATTTGGCGTAATCCAGATCGGCCGCCAGCCGGCTGCCGGCCGCACGGGCCTGTATATCCGCAGCGCTGGACAGCGTGGGAATCGCAATCAGGGCCGCAATGCCGATAATCACCACCACGATAATCAGCTCAACGAGCGTAAATCCCATGGCGGGTCGCCGGTTTTGATGTTTTCTTAAACCTTCCATAATCGGTCTCTTTTCTATGCTTATTTCGGGGACTCGACACAAATCCCGAATCATTTTCGTCACCTTGCCGGCATCGCTTAATCGGTAAAAAAAACCGTTTTTCAGATGCCGTTTGTTTGTCGGCAAAACGCCTTTGCGGCGGCGGCGGCGGCAGGATCGCAGGCAGATTATCGGACATTACTGCCGCCGGATTGAAATGTAATACGCCTGCCCCTCATTGGGGTCGGCCATCAGCGTGCCGCTCAGGACACTGCGTGCCTTGATTTCGGCATTCACCCGTTGATAGGCGGAGCACTGGACCGGATACATGTTGGAGACAGGGCTGCCTATCGTCAGGTCATAATAAATGGCCGAGCTTGCATCCAACTGCTGGGCGGTCAAGGGAAATGTCATGCTGCCAAAGCCGGGACTCTGAACCAATGCCCAGGCGACTTCCAGACCGCCCCATGCCGCATAATCCACTTCGTTGCGGATGCAGCCGTTCCTGCTGCCGACCAGCGTCGCATCTGAACGGGCGATAAACCCCGAGGAGATAATCGCAATCGCCATCACGAGAAAGAGCACCACCAGCAGGGCCATGCCCTTGTGTGAACAGGATTTTCGTTTGTACCGTTTCATTTCATTTTCAATTTTCAGATTTTCAATTTTCAATTTGAAAATTGCGCTTTGAAGAAAATTCAAAATTTCCTCTGTCCTCTTAAAATAACCGGTGATCGTCCGACGACCGCAGGCGGGCCGTGATGGCCTGCCGCTGCGTTTGGCCATCGGCGCTCATGTCAAACCAGACCGTAATCAGCCGGGTATCGGGCGCCGCAGCGTTATAGCCGAAACTGATATTCCTGCACCGGCTGTGCGATTCGGCGGCGCCGATTTTCAGGGTGACTGCGCCGGTTCCCCGCGACACCTGCGTCAGTTCATTGGCGGTCGCCAGGCCGTCGGCATTGGTGTCGTGCCAGAGTTGAAAACCTTCGCTGGAGGCACTCATGACCCGATTGGCCCGCCGAATCAGGTCGGTCAGCCGCATGGAAACCTGCCGAAGCTGCGCCTGCTCGCGTCCCATCTGGTCGGTTGCCAGGTGGGCATTGGTCGTTGCGCTGGCTAAGGTCGCCGCCGCCGCCATCACCACCGAGCCGACAAGCAGCGCAATCATCAGTTCAACCAGTGTAAAACCATTTTTTTTGTGCACAGATTTCACAGATTCTCATTTATTTATTTTTGCCACAGAGAGCACAGGGAACAACGAGAGAATACATTTTTAATTATTTTTCTCTGTATCCTCTGCGGCTGATTATTCATGATTGCCGACCAGGGTTGTTATCCGCGTCATGGGAACATTTTCATACAGAACCACAACTGTCACCCTGATCAGACCGACCGAGCCAACGGTTACGGGATGACACGTTACCGACCGGCTAAAACCCGCATAATTAGACCCTGTATAAAGATTGCCGGCCGTATCCCGCAGGGCGCCATCGGATTCGTTGTAACTGTTGTATGTCGAGATAATCGCACCGTGAGACGTTGTAATGACCTTTTCCACCAGTTCCGAAGCCAGATTGGCTGCCGTGGTCTGCCGAGCCGCCTCAACCTGAACCGAGGCCGCACTGGCAAAGGGCAGCAGAATGCCCGCCGCCGCAATGGCCAAAACCACCATCGCAAAGGTAGCTTCAAGCAGCGTAAAACCCCTCGATTGTATATTGTATATTTTATATTGTATATTTCGCATGTTGACTCACATCCATCTTTCCATCTGTAATTTACAATATACAATTTAATAGTTCGTGTGGAACGCCGAGTCGCAGGCGTAAAATTCGCCGGTGGCCGCATTGAACCACCAGCCGGTGCCTTCCTGCCCGGTGGGCCTGGCATCGGGGTCATTGACACAGGTAATCGCCGCGGCGGCATTGGGGTCGGCCACGTAAGGATTTTCGGGTATTTGCCGCAGGTAAGGGACGCCGCCGTCCAGGCATGATTGATTCAGGGCGGCCGCAAAATCCTCCGGTCTGACCGCACTCACGGCGGTGCGCTGACCGGGCAAAAGCCCATTGTGTTCAGACCGGTAAAGCCACATCTGCGAGCGGATAACCTGAAGCCGCTGGACCATGTCCGACAGCTTCTTTTCTTCCTTTGCCTGCGAGACGGCGGGGGTCAGCACGCAAGCGGCGGCCCCGATCAGTGCAATCAGGACACAGCCGTCAATCAGCGTCAGTTTTCCCGTTTTTCCCCGTTCGGTTCCCATCAGATTGATCCTTTCCCGTTGTTATTGCCCCTGCGAATTCGCCCTGACGATAC
>JAKEGM010000111.1 GCA_022615575.1 Planctomycetales bacterium | reverse complement strand
TCAAAGGCGCCGGCTTTGAAGTCATTGACCTGGGCGTGGATGTGTCGCCGGATAAGTTCGTGGAAAAAGTAAAGGAAAATACCCCTCGCATTGTTGGCCTCAGTGCCTTGCTCACAACGACTATGCCATCAATGGAAAAAACCCTTCGGGCTATTAAGGATGCGGGATTAACCGTCAGGACGATGATTGGCGGTGCTCCGGTTACGCAGGCCTATGCCGACAAGATCGGCGCAGACGGTTACGCCGCTGATGCGGCCACCGCCGTAGATGTGGCCAAAACCCTGCTGAACTGAACACGATATAAAGAGGCACAAATCAGTAAAACAGCCGCAGCGTGTGGAAAAAACACACGCTGCGTTTATTTTAAACCCCTTGGTTTGGCGCATAAAAAAAGAGCATCCGGATGCTCTTTTGTTTCAAACGACAGAAGAGAAAAAGAATCTGACGGTGTGATTAGGAATTGCCTGCTGAATGGGCCGGATGTTCGTTCTCTTCTTTTTCTTTCTGGATTGCCAGATAAATCTCTTTGCGATGAACGGTAATGTTGCGGGGGGCATTGATTCCCAGACGCACCTTGTCGCCGCGGACATCCACAATTGTGATTTCCACGTCATCGCCGATCATAATCGACTCATCCTTTTGTCTGCTTAAAACCAACATAATAAACTCCTGATTTCCGTTTCTCACAGGTTCTGGCTGAAGTCCGTAGATTCTGCAAATCAAGAACCTTGTATCCTGCTTTACTTATTACGTTTTCAAATGACCCAAGGGCACAAAAAAAGTATTTTCAAGACCCGATGCCCCTGCATTATTCGGGCACAGAGGGTTTCGTCTATTTGTAAAGGCCAAAGTAATGGAATTCTTTAAAAAATCGAATATTTTACGGGGGGAATCCCCGATGTCTATTTAACTCTTTATTTTAAAAGGAGATACGAGTGTCTCTGCTGCTTTATTTAAGAGCATCGCCTTATGGCGGTTTATGCCTTATCGGACGCTTTGGCAGCAGCGGATTTCTCTTTGAGTTGAATGGATATCCAGTAACCGGTCAATGCGCCGAGGACAGAAAAGGGGGCAAACTGGACCGGAAGAATCGCATAAATAGTATGGGAGAAAAAATCAACCGGCCATGCTTTTACGATATGCCCAAGGACATCCGAGTTGATGATTTGGGTAAATGCGCCCATATAGAGAAGGGCGGCGCCCAGCACGACGGGGATATAATGGATGCCGACAAAATGCCTGACGACAAATGCCGCCAGCCCAACCGATACGAACACCCCGAAAGCAGCCTGCCGGTGGCCGGGTTGTCCGACAACATAGCCGAGCGTTTCATCGAGCTGTTTGAGGTCCTGGGCAAAGATACCGATGGTCAGGTAAACGATGACCGAGGCAACAAGGACGGCGATACCCCGATTGGTCCACAGGGTGATTTTGTTTTCCATCTCCGTCCGGGGGGATTTGTCCTTTGCGGGAACCTTTGCAGAGATGAGTTTTGATGTCAGCAGGGCGCCCAGATAGCCCGCTGCACAAACCCCAAGCCAGAACAGCAGTTCCCATCGCATAAATGCATACATGGCATTCCGCTGCTCCAATCCGGCATGGGTCATCAGTATTTGTCTCATTGAGCCGGTATTTAATGCGAGGGCTGCTGCCCCTGCCGGGGCGGCATAAGGGGCCAGCGCACTGCCGATTGGATAACACACCAGCGTTGCGGCCGTACCGGACAGGAAACCAAGCCCGATGAGAATCCCGGCCTGGACAGGGGGGATTTCACCCGTAAATAAGCTGATGACGCCGAGGGGGTCGTCCGGCCGTACCAGCGGCCAACCCAGGGCGCCCACGAGAAGAGCGCCTATGCTCAGTGATGCCAGGGTTTGTATCCGCAAAAGCCAATGGACATTGAACAGACCAAGTCCGAAATAGATCATTGCTACGGCGGCAATAACTCTCAAGGCAATCGGATACAGTGATTCCATGCATAGGTCCTTTCGTTTGAGCGGCTAACATACCAGAGCGTACAGGACGGGTCAAGACAAAAGGGTGTCTTCTCGGTTTTATGCCGGAAGACCTGCAGCGATTCAGCCAAGCTGCAAAGCGAAGGAATTTTCCGACTTTTTGAGGTGAAAACAGGAAAAAATCCCATGGTTTTTGGCGTTATGGGGTGCGGGGATTTACCCGCAAAAATACAGAAAAAAAAGATAGCATTATTTTTGGAGAGGGATAGAATAGAAGCAGGAAATAGGGTTAATTGAAATTGGTTTGGCATTAAATCTGTTGTTTTCCGGTTGGGATACTATGGCGTCAATTTCAAGCAGCAGCGAAGGCACGCCAAAGCAATTATTAAAGATAAACTGATGTGTAAGGGTTTATCGCAGGGAAGTGTAAAAAAAGGGAATTTTTTAAGAAAGAAAGGTGCTTTATGAGAAAACTATTGTGGTCCGTATTGTGTGTTGCATTAATGATTGGCATCATCGGCTGCACCTGTCCGGGTTCGGCCGCTCCTGCGCCCAAGCCGACTCCGGCTCCTGCCCCAACTCCATCTCCTGCCCCCGCTCCCGCCCCGAAGGCAGGTGCCTGCGGCAACTATACCGTAACGCAGAGTTACCCGACGGCCAATGCCATTCGTCTCGAAAAAGCCATGCCCGCAACGGTTCAATTAAATGCTCCGTTTGAGTATGTCATCACGGCAACCAACATGACCGATATGACGCTTAGCGGGGTGGTCATTCGGGATCGTCTGCAGGACAACCTCAAGTACCTGAGTTCGACGCCCGAAGGGGCAGTCGCCGAAAATGTCGTTTCCTGGAAGGTGGGTACTTTGGGCCCCAGGGCCGCTCAGAAGATTGTTGTCAAGGTCTCCGCAAGCCAGGTTGGCTGCGTTCAGACCTGCGCTGATGCAGAGTATATTGTATTGGCTTGCGCCAAGACAGAAGTGGTGCAGCCGGCTTTGACGCTCAGCAAGACGACTCCGGCCAGCGTGACGATCTGCGACCCGATTCCAATGACGTTCACCGTGACCAACAAGGGAACCGGTACCGCCGCCAATGTCAAGCTGACCGATACGCTTCCGGATGGTTTGACAACACAGGATGGCAAGGCCAGCATTGAGCTTGCCCTCGGCAGCCTGGCCCCCGGCCAGTCCGTTTCCCGTACGGTTGTGACCAAGGCCTCCAAGACCGGCACCTTCAAGAATCAGGCCGCGGCGGTTGCCGACGGCAATCTGAAGGCCCAGTCCGAAGTGACCTCAACGGTCGTAACCCGGCCGGTTCTGGCTATCGAAAAGACAGGTCCCAAGAAGATTTATCTGGGCCGCTCTATGCAGTATGATATCACCGTTGCCAACAAGGGCGATGCACCGGCGGCTCAGACCGTGCTGACGGATACGATTCCCGCCGGCGTAACGGGCGTCAAAGCCAGCGATAACGGCACTGTGGCAGGCAACCAGATTACATGGAACATCGGTACTTTGGCCCCGAATGCCAGCAAGAAGGTTACAGTGGCCTATACCCCAAGCGCAGGCGGCGAGTTCAAGAATACCGCCAAGGCCACCGCGGTCTGTGCGGAAGCGGTCAGCGCTTCGGCGGCAACGGGTGTTGAAGGTATCCCGGCGGTGCTGCTGGAAGTCATCGACGTGTCTGACCCGATCGAGGTCGGCGGCAATGAGACCTATATCATTACCGTTACCAACCAGGGTTCGGCTCAGGATACCAACATTACGGTCAAGGCAGTCCTCGAGGATGCGATGCAGTATGTCAGCTCTTCCGGTGCCACCAGCGGGTCCTTCGCTGACGGCACGGTAACCTTTGCGCCATTGCCATCGCTGGCCCCCAAGGCCAAGGCGACCTGGCAGGTGGTCGTCAAGGCCGTCAAGGCCGGCGATGTTCGCTTCAAGGTGGTCATGAACACCGAACAGCTTGGCAGAGATGTCGAAGAGACGGAAGCCACCAACTTCTATGAATAGTGCGGTTTGACGAATACTGCGGCTGTGAGCCGGACAACGGCTCACAGCCCTTTTTAAAAACCGTTTTCACAATCAAGGAAGGAAATGCGTATGTCGCTCTTGACGGAATTTAAGGCGTTTGCGATGCGCGGCAATGTTGTGGACATGGCCATCGGCATCATTCTTGGCGGGGCCTTTGGAAAGATTGTATCCTCGCTGGTCAACGATGTCATCATGCCGCCAATCGGATTGCTGCTGGGCGGCGTGGATTTTTCGAACTTAAAATTGGTGCTCAAAGAGGAAGCAACTGATGCGGCAGGCAATGCCGTTGCTGCCGTGTCAATCAATTACGGCCAGTGGATCAATACGATTATTGATTTTCTGATTGTTGCCTTTGCGATTTTTATGATGATCAAGCTGCTTAACGCGGCCAAAAAGAAGGAAACGGCTGCTCCTGCCGCACCGCCGACTCCAACCAAGGAAGAAGTTCTGCTGACCGAAATTCGGGATGCGCTCCGGTCCCGGTAAAGAACGGCACGCTCGGCTTCGGGCTGTATGATCCGAATGGCGCCTGCCCGTGACAGAATGCAATAAAAAAAGGTCCGACGTTTTCCGTCGGGCCTTTTGTTTTTAACGCTGAAACGGATTTCCCTGTGCCTGTCCCCAAAACTGCTTTGCTATGAATTTAAGAGGGCGTCGATTTCTCGCAATTCGTCAGGTGAAAAGACAAGGTTTTCAAGGGCTTTGAGGTTGTCCAGCAGTTGCTCGACGCGGCTGGTTCCGACAAGCGCGCTGGTAACGGCTTTCTGGCGGAGAACCCAGGCGAGAGCCATTTCCGCCAGTGTTTGGCCTCGCCCTGCCGCCAGAGTATTGAGTTTTGTAAGCGTTTGGACCAGTTCCGGTGTAACGGCCTCTTTTTTCAGATAGCCGTGCGGTTTGGCGGCCCGTGAATCGGCGGGGATGCCGTGAAGGTATTTATTGCTCAGTAAACCTTGGGCAAGCGGACTAAAGCAGATAGCGCCGATGCCCAATTCATCCAGTGTGTCAAAGAGTCCCGCGGTTTCGAAATTTCGGCGAAGCATGGAATAGGGCGGCTGATGGATAAGCAGTCGAACGCCCAAATCTTTCAGAATGGCTGCCGCCTGCCGTGTTTGCTCAGGCATGTAATTAGACAACCCCGCATACAGGGCTTTTCCCTGATGAACCGCCTGTGCCAGTGCCTCCATCGTTTCTTCCAGCGGGGTATCCGGGTCGGGGCGATGGGAATAAAAAATATCCACATACTCCACTCTCATCCGCTTGAGCGACTGTTCCAAGCTGGCGATGAGGTATTTTTTGGACCCCCATTCTCCATACGGGCCGGGCCACATCAAATAGCCGGCCTTGGTGGAGATAATCATCTCATCCCGCCATGCGGCCAGGTCGTGTTTGAGGATTTTGCCGAAGTTGGTTTCGGCGCTGCCGGGCGGGGGGCCGTAATTATTGGCCAGGTCAAAATGTGTGATGCCGCGGTCAAAGGCGGTAAAGATCATCCGGCGGGCGGTGTCGAAGTCATCCACATCGCCGAAATTGTGCCACAGGCCCAGCGAAATGGCGGGCAGTTTGAGGCCGCTTTGGCCGCAGCGGCGGTATGTCATTTTTTCATAACGCGACGCATCGGGGGTATAATCTGGTTTTTTCATAACGGGCATTCTACCGAAATTGGGGTTGCGTGAAAATCATAAATTTTTCGTTTCGTGAAAACCGTCCGTCCCGGCAAGAACCCCCTCCGCTTCATGTCCAACCACGCGCAATGTGCGCCATTTTCCCTGCCGGTATCGCAGATAAAAGAGGGTGCTCAGAAGCATAAAAATACAACACAGGACATTCCAGGAAACCGTCGGCCGGACATTCCAGACCCGTACCAGCATGAACAGTGCCGCTACCAAAATCCAGTGCAGGATAACCGAGATGCACATCGCCCAAAAGGTATCGCCTGCGCCTCGCAGCGCCCCTCCGAAGACCAGCATTACGGCATCAGCCATCACATAAAGCGCAGCCATCCGCAGCATGAACACCGCCATCGGGAAGACCTCGGCAAAAAGAGCCGTTTCCTCCTGCGGCCGGAACAGACCCACCAATATATGCGGAAAAAACGCAAATGCGATCATTGTACAGAACGAATAAATCCACGCCAGTTTCAGTCCCGACAGGGTCGCACGATGGGCGGTGTCGGGCAGATTCGCTCCCATATAGCGTCCGACCAAACTGGTGACCCCGATGTTGATGCCGATCAGCGGCACAAAGGAAACCATGTCCCAGTTAAAAACGATCGTAACGGCCGCCGCTGTGGTCAGGTTATACGAATGCAGAATCATAATCAGCAGGTCGAACGCCAGCAGATTTAAAAAGAACTCCACGCCTGCCGGATACCCGAAGTGCAGCAGTTTTTTCATCATGCCGGCATCAAAACAGAAAGCGCGGACAATGTTGTATTCACGGCGGACCGCCGGGCCGAAATATATCCCCGCCAGTACCGCCAACCCGCAGAAGCCGCCAAAAAGCGTGCCCCAGGCCGCACCACGAATCCCCAGTGCCGGAAAACCAAGCTTTCCGAAGATCAGCAGATAATTGGCCCCGACGTTGACTATCATGGCGGTCATGGCCGAAACCATGACGATACGGGTTTTGCCGATGCCCGAAAAAAAGCAGCTCAGGGTGTTGCGGAGCAGTCCGATCAATGCCCCGCTCAACAGGATATTGAAATACTGTTTTTGCGGAATGAGTTGTTCAGCGGGGATATCCATCACCTCGAACAGCCACAGTCCCAGGGGACGAGTGGCGAGGATAACCGGGTAAGCAAGGATGGAGATAATAAGGGCTTGTGTAACCGCCACAGCGCACCGGTTTTTCTGATTGGCGCCAAGGTACTGGGCTACAAGCGCGGTTGTGTAGCCGGTCAGACCCAGCACAAAGGTCGTCATCAAAAAACAGGTCAATCCGCCCCCCATCGCGGCGCTCATCTGCTGGGGACCCAGCCGTGACAGAAACAGCCGGTCGGTGAAGGTCATCACTGTTTCGCAGGCGTTGGAGGCGACCATCGGCAGGGCCATGGCGACCATTTCCTGGATGCCGCCGGGACCGTGAAAATGTTTTTCCAGGTTGATATTCACGTATTTTGCTTTGCCGTCATCGCAACAAGGGGTTTTTTCCCGCATCCCGTCGGGTCAAGCTATTCGTTTTTGGCTTTCCGCTCTTCGCGGCGGCGGTCGCCTTCTTTCAAGAGCCGCTTGCGGATGCGGATGGATTTGGGGGTGATTTCCACCAGTTCATCTTCCTGGATGTACTCCAGCGTTGCCTCCAGCGACATCTTTCGTGCCGGCCGCACTTTGGCGGCGTCGTCTTTGCCGGACGCCCGCATGTTGGTCAGTTGTTTGGCGCGTGCCGGATTGACGGGAATGTCGTTGTCTTTGCAGTGTTCGCCGACGACCTGGCCTTCATAAATCGCTTCGCCCGGCTCAACGAAAAAGATGCCGCGGTCAAACAGCGCATCCAGCGCGTAGGCCGTGACGGTGCCCGGTTCGGTGGCGACCATCACTCCCGCCTGCCGCTGCGGAATCGACCCGCGCATCAGCTCATACCGCTCGAAGGTGTGATGCATGACGGCCCGGCCCTGGGTGGCCGTCAGAACCCGTGCGTGCAGGCCGAAAAGACCGCGCGAGGGTATCATGAATTCCATGTGGATGTAATTGTCCGCGCCGGCTTTCATATCCATACTGATTAACTCGCTGCGCCGGTCCCCCAGCAAACTCATCACCGAGCTTTGACAATCCGCCGGGCAATCAATCACAAGCCGTTCGATCGGCTCCTGCCGCAGGTTGTTGATCTGGCGGATAATCACGTTGGGCTTGCCCACGCACAGTTCATACCCCTCGCGGCGCATGTTTTCCAGAAGAATCCCCAAATGCATCAGGCCGCGTCCGGAAACCTTGAATTCGTCCGCTTTTTCTCCCGGTTCAACACGCAGCGCCACATTGACTTGCAGTTCTTTTTGCAGCCGCTCCCGAATTTGCCGGCCAGCCACATATTTTCCTTCGCGCCCGGCAAAAGGCCCATCGTTGATGCGGAAGGTCATGTGCATCGTCGGTTCGTCCACGGTTGTGACCGGCAGAGCGCTGGGTTCGTCAGCGCAGGCAATGGTATTTCCGATATCGACCGGGTCCAGTCCGGCGATGGCGCAAATGTCGCCGGCGACGACGGTATCGGTTGGTTTTTTGCCGAGTCCGTCAAACGTATATAACTGAAGGACCTTTTGCAGAGTGTGGCAGCCCTGATTATCGATGACGGTGATTTTCTGCGCCTGCGACACGGAACCGGCAAAGACACGGCCGATGGCGATGCGCCCGACGTAGTCCGAGTAGTCCAGCGTGGTGACGAGCATTTGCAGCGGAGTATCGGGATCATCCTTGGGCGCAGGCACATGCTCAATGATGGCGTCAAAGACCGGCTGCATCGTTGTTGTGGGATGCGCAAGGTCTTTGGTTGCCCATCCGTTACGGCCGGAGGCGTAGAGAATCGGGAAATCCAGTGCATTATCGTTGGCCTTCAGTGCCACGAACAAATCAAATATCTCGTTGACGACATCTTCCGGCCGGGAATCCGAGCGGTCCACCTTGTTGACCACCACAATCGGCTTGAGCTTGTGAAAGAGCGCCTTGCTCAGCACAAAGCGCGTTTGAGGCATCGGGCCGTCGAAGGCATCCACCAGCAGCAAGACCCCGTCCGCCATTTTCAGCACACGTTCCACCTCGCCGCCGAAATCGGCATGACCCGGCGTATCAATGATGTTGATCTTGTATTCTTCCCCGTCCGGGTCGGTGTACTGAATTGCGCAATTTTTGCTCAGAATGGTAATGCCGCGTTCCCGTTCCAGGGGATTGGAGTCCATAATCAAGCCGTGCTGACCGCCGGCCAGCTTATCCAGTTCCGCATTTCGGAACATCCCGGACTGGTATAACAGCTGGTCAACCAGCGTCGTCTTGCCGTGGTCAACGTGCGCAATAATCGCCACGTTGCGAATATGTTCTGTTAATGACATATCAATCCTTACTGTGTGGTTAAAGGTCTGTTTGTTCTGAACCGAAATGGAAAACTTATAGATACATACCTTATCCCCACATACAAAGCAACAAAAAAACACCCTTCCCTTTTTCGGGGTTTTTCAGGCGATGATGCCTTGTAAGGTATTGAAAGACCGACAGAATCGGAATTCTAACAGGTACAGCCGGCAGAGACCAGGGAGACGTATATTGACCGTCCCTTCTGTTGATACTCCAGTTTTCCTTCGCGGGCCAGCCAGCCCAAACCCTGATAGGCGACCTGTGATGTCAAGTTTGTCTTCTTCGGGATATCGGCAATATTGATCGGTGCTGTTGCTTTCGCAAGCATACTCCAAATGATGCCAGCAGCTTGTCCGATTGTATCATTCATTATAGCGCCTCGCAAAAAAGGTTCCTTCCATACAATTTCTTCTTAATACGCTCTTTAATATGCCGCTTTTGCCCGGCTTTGTCAAGCATAGAATTGGTGAGTATTTGGATGGATATTTTACAGGAGGACTTGATTCAGCGGGGAAAGCGGCTATGATGCTGAATACATCAATTCAGTGCCGTTTTTTTGCGTTCTTGTAACAGCGGTTTAAGGAGAACGATTTTGGAAGAATCAAAAAAAATCGCGTATTTCTCGATGGAAATCGGTCTTGATCCGGCCATGCCCACCTACAGCGGCGGCTTGGGAGTCCTCGCGGGCGACACGATTTTATCCGGGGCTGATTTGAAAATCCCGATGGTGGCCGTAACGCTGCTGCACAGAAAAGGGTATTTTTACCAGCGGCTGGCTCAGGATGGCTGGCAGACGGAAGAAGCGGTGGAATGGGTTCCCCAGGATTTTGCGCGGGAACTGAAACCTCGCGTGAGTGTCACCATTCAAAACCGCCCCGTGGCGATCCGTGCTTGGGAGTATGCCGTCAAGGGGATTGGCGGATATACCATCCCCGTTTATCTGCTGGATACCGACTTGGACGAGAATGCCCCGCAGGACCGAATGCTGACCCATCATCTCTACGGCCAGGATTTAAAATATCGGCTCAGCCAGGAGATTGTTCTGGGTATCGGCGGCATTCGAATGCTGCGGGCGCTGGGCCATGCCCAACTGGATCGTTTTCACATGAATGAAGGCCACGCCAGCATGCTGACAATCGAGCTTCTGGATGAGCGGATTCGATCGCGGCAGGGCGGGGCGATTGTTCCCGACGATATCGCTCAAATACGGCGGCAGTGTGTCTTTACAACCCATACCCCCGTTGCGGCGGGGCATGACAAATTTCCGATGACGTTGGTTCGCGAGGTTTTCGGCGCCCATGAGGCATTTGGATTTGAAGATATTTTCTGCTGCGACAACCAACTGAACCTGACCTATCTGGCGCTGAATCTGAGCCACTATGTCAACGGTGTGGCCAAGCAGCACGGTGAAGTTTCCCGGCAGATGTTTGCCGGTTACACCATCGATGCGATTACCAATGGCGTCAATGCCTCCCGGTGGGTCTGTCCGTCGTTTCAGGAACTGTTCGACCGGCATATTCCGGGCTGGCGGGAAGACAATTTCAGTTTGCGGTATGCCTTGAGCATTCCCTGCGATGAAATGACGCAGGCCCATCAGCTGGCCAAACGCGAACTGATTCAACACGTCAACCAGCAGAGCAATCTCGGCATGGATACGGAGGTTCTGACGCTGGGCTTTGCCCGCCGTGCCACCAGCTACAAACGGGCGGATTTAATCTTTACGGATTTGGAACGGCTGCGAGCCATCAGCAAGAATGCGGGCCGGCTGCAGCTTGTTTTCAGCGGCAAGGCACATCCGAACGACACCGAAGGCAAAGAACTGATTAAACGCATCTTCGGCGCCGCTCGAGAGCTTCGCTCCGCAATCAAGATTGCTTATCTGCCCAATTACGATATAACCCTGGGGTTGTTATTGACCGCGGGGGTGGATGTCTGGCTCAATACGCCGCAGCCGCCCATGGAAGCATCGGGCACCAGCGGCATGAAAGCGGCGATGAATGGCGTGCCTTCGCTGAGCATTCTCGACGGCTGGTGGATTGAGGGCTGCATCGAGGGCATTACCGGCTGGGCCATCGGCGAAAATCACCGCCTTGAGCACCCGCGGAGTCAAGCCGCCGACGCCGAACAATTATATCGGAAACTCGAGCAGGTGGTGCGGCTCTATTACACGGAGCCGGGGCGGTTCTGTGCCGTTCGGACGCATACGATTGCTCTGAACGGTTCGTTCTTCAATACCCAGCGAATGATGCAGCAATATGTGCTGAAGGCCTATTTCGGCTGACGGTCAGAGCGAGCGGCTTCCAGGTACTGGCGTATCTCGCCGGGACGCAGATTGTTCTCCTCGGCGATCTGCCGAAATGTCTGATCGGCCGTCGCGGTGATGCCTTTTTGATGAAGAATTTCCAGTGCGGCGTTCAGCTCGATTCCCATCTCCTGGCAGGCCTGTGCAATAGTTTGCTGGCCTCCTCTGCCTCCTGAACCGCCGCGTCCGCCGCCGCCTCCTCCTGCGCCGCCGCGGCCTGTACCGCCGCCGGCCCCATGCCGTTCACCCGCCGTCTTGCCCGTGGCAATTGCAAACAACGCCTCCGGCGAATAGCCCGCCTGTTCTGCCAGGGTTCCGAAAATATCCTCCGGCACCGCCTCAATGCCTTTGCTTGTGAGGTTCTCAAGAACGGTCTGGACGGGAAGGTTTGCCTCCTGTGCAAGTTTTTCAACCGTAAGCAGTTCGGCATGGGGAACCGGAGGGCGTTCCGCCGGCTGCGAAGACCAGCTGTTCTTGATTTGTTCACTCAGATTCTGGAGGGAACTGAACGGGGCAAACGGCTTGATGGAACCCCAATAAACCGCCCCGCACAGCAAAAGAGCCGCCATCCATTCCAGGCGCAGTGTTCGGGCGGCAGCGACCGTGCCGATGAAATAACAGACCAGCGGCCTGAAGTTCAGCCAGATATGAAGCACACTGGCGGCGATAAAAACCGCGCAGAAACCAACATGCAGAGCCGTCCATTCGTGTTTGGTTAGTCCCCAGACCGTCCAGCCGGTCCAGTTGGCGACTCGCCCCGGCGGGGTGATGAACAAAATCGCCCCTGTCAGGGCGGCTGCCAGAAACGAAAACCCGGTTAAAATCGACACAAAGGGTCGAAATCGAAACAATCCTTTTTTGGAGTCCATAAAAAATCCCTTGCAAAAGTCCTGTGTTTGTCAGGATAGTGCAAGGGATATTTTTCAGGTTACAAAAAATATTTTTTTCGGGTGTTATGC
>JAKEGM010000110.1 GCA_022615575.1 Planctomycetales bacterium | reverse complement strand
TCAGCCCCCGCAAATGCACGGCATCCCCGACATGCTCCCGGCGGACGCTATCGGCGGCGGCCCAGAGCGATTCGAGCTTGCCCTCATCCGGTTCGCGCAGCCAGCGTTCGATCTCTTGGAGTGTCAGTTTGTCGTTCAACATTTTACATCTGGCATTTGGCATTTTTTTTGTACGCCTCCAGCGCCGCGGGAAACGGCTGCAGGGCGCGTTCAAAAATACCCAAACTGTGCGCTATCGCCAGGCCGTAGTTGGTAATCGGAACGCTCGCCCGGCGGCATTGCAGAATGCGGTTCAGCATCGTGCGCCGGTTCCACATGCACGCCCCGCAGTGAATAACCAGCTTGTACCCCGACAGGTCTTCGGGGAAATCCTGTCCCTGCACTGTGGTGAAACGGAGATTGCCGCCGACATACGTCGTCAGCCAGCGGGGAATTTTTACCCGTCCGATGTCGTCTTCGACGGGGTGATGGGTGCACGCCTCAGCGACCAGCACGGAATCGCCCGGCTTCAATTGCGATACGGCCATTGCGCCCAGCGTCTGGGTCA
Source organism: Planctomycetales bacterium (assembly GCA_022615575.1). GTDB lineage: Bacteria > Planctomycetota > Phycisphaerae > Sedimentisphaerales > Anaerohalosphaeraceae > 4572-13. The sequence goes on along the minus strand of JAKEGM010000110.1, from coordinate 5,628 downwards.
CAAGGTCGCCTTTAAGGCGGGCGTATAAAATCGAAAAGCCGGTCATCATCACCTCCGGCGGCGTATCGGCGGCGACTTTCAAAAACGCCTGCGAATCGGTAACGACCAATTTGGGCGGCTGCTTGAGATTTTCAAGGGCCGCCTGCAATTGGCTGTCTTTGACGACCAGGCACAGCGCGTCATTGTCCAGCAGGTCGCGAATCGTCTGCACCTGCGGCAGAATCAGCCGTCCCCGGGGTGCTTCTTTATCAATCGGCACGACCAGAATCGCCGTTTGCCCCGGACCGACAATATCGCCGACAATGACTGGGGTTTCGATGAATTCGGCCGGTGTCGTGTCCAGCAGCGCCTGGCGAAAATCGGCGATGCCGTCGTTTTGCAGGCAGGAGGTTTGAACCGTCCGTATGCGGGCGGCTTCAAACTGCGCCAGCACCGCCGGCGACGGTTGGGCGATATCCGTTTTGTTAAATACAACGACAACCGGCACGGCGCGCCCGGACAGTTCCTCCAGCAGCGTTTTCTCAAATTCCGTCCAATGGCCGTCGGTCACAATGACGCCCAAATCGACTCGATTCAGTGTCTTGCGGGTTTTATCGACTCGCAGTTGTCCCAACGCCTCTTGGTCGTCAATGCCCGCGGTGTCGATAAAAAGCACCGGCCCGATGGGTAAAAGTTCCATCGGTTTTTCGACCGGGTCGGTCGTTGTACCGGCGTGTTCGGAGACAATTGAAACCTGCTGGCGCACAACGGCATTCAGCAAACTCGACTTGCCGACATTTCTCCGGCCGAACAGCCCGATATGCAGCCGAAATCCTTTGGGAGTTGCCTGTTTCATCATCTGTACCTTAACAGAAAATGTCCCGTTGTCCCTGGCGAACCTTGGCGAGCATGGTCTGGCTGCGTTGGCGGGAGGTATCCCCCATCTCGTTGAGGGCATTGGCAATCAGCGCCTCTCCCGCGGCGCGGGTTTTGTCCGATCCGTAATCCAGCAGGTATTCCAGAAACGTCGAAAGGGCGTTCGGATCGCAATGTTCCTTAATCAGTCCCGGCTTGGCCATGTCCATGAAATCCTGTCCGGTTCGACCTAGCCGATAGCAGCCGGTACAGAATGAGGGAATATATCCCAGGTTTGCCACATCATAAATGACCTCATCCAGCGAACGGTGGTCGCCTAAAGAAAATTGTGCTTCATCTAACACGTCTTCGCCTTCGGCGTATCCGCCGGGATTGGTCCGGCTGCCGGCCGAAATTTGCGAAACGCCCAGTGCAAAGGTTTCTTGCCGCATTTTCGGGGTTTCGCGGGTGGACATAATAATGCCGGTGTAAGGCACTGCTAATCGCAGAATCGCGACAATCTTGCGAAAATCAATATCGCTGACCGGTTTGGGCGGATGCGATGCCATATCCGAACCGGTTGCCGGCTCCAGACGCGGTACGCTGATAGTGTGCGGGCCAATCCCGAATTTCTGCTCCAGATGCCCAATGTGCTGCATCAGGGCCAACAGTTCAAACCGCCAGTCGCACAGTCCGAACAAGACACCGATCCCGACATCGCTGATGCCCGCCTGCATGGCGCGGTCAATCGCGGTAATCCGCCAGTCATAATCGGCCTTTTGTCCGCCGAGATGGACATTTTTATATGTTTGGCGGTTGTAGGTTTCCTGAAACAACTGGTAAGTGCCGATACGGGCCGCTTTTAGCTGTTTGAATTCTTCAACCGTCAGCGGGGCGATGTTGACATTAACCCGCCGGATTTCGCCGTTGCCGGATTTGGTGGCGTAAACCGTTTCGATGGCGTCCAGGATATACTGAAACCCCTGCCGGGGATAGGATTCTCCGGCGACGACCAGAACGCGTTTGTGTCCTTGTTTTTCGAGGGCTTCAACCTCAGCGGCAATTTCGGCTTGTGTCAGTGCCCGGCGTTTGACGGCGGTATTTTTAGCCCGAAAGGCGCAATACAGGCACTCGTTTTTGCACAGGTTCGAGATATACAGCGGGGCAAATAACACCAGCCGCCGCCCGTAAATGGTCTCTTTGACCTGCTTGGCCGTTTCAAACAACTCGCCTAAAAGCTCAGGGCTGCTGATTCCGCTCAGGGCCGCTGTATCGGCCGCATCCAACCCCTTTGCCTGCCGTGCTTTTGACAAAATACTGCGGATGCCGGAGGCATTGCAGGCCGCGGCGGATTTGCGGAGCATCTGATTAATCAGCTCTTCGTTTATGATGTTCGGTTTCATCGCTAAAATCGGTCAAATGGCTTTTGTTTCTAATCTAACCATCACGAGAGGCACATATTTTATAGGGAATGAAAATCAAATGCAACAAAAATCACCATAAAATAAATTTGCAGTTGAATAAAACATGTGATTGAAGTGTTTGTTGTGAAAAAAAGAGCAAATAGCCGCCTCTTTATAACAAAGGAGAAACCGGGGGATAGAAAAAGAAATGCCCAGGACTGGAGTCGAACCAGCACGAGGTTAACCCCCATCAGGCCCTCAACCTGACGCGTCTGCCAATTCCGCCACCTGGGCATTAGGCAAATTATTTTACAGAAAATCCGCCGTTTCACAAGCATTTTCTCGAATCTAAATAATTTTAGGATTTATGTTAATATTTCCTGATTTTATTTGACATTTTTATTTTTATCCATAATATTGTCAATATGGAACGAAAAACCTTATCCAATCAGTGCCCCTGCTGCGGGCTGAAAATGCAGGTCGCCGCAATGAGCTGTACTGGCTGCGGAGTCAAGGTGGAAGGCCCCTTCAACGACTCGATTTTCACCCGTCTAGCCGCCGAAGACCAGCAATTTTTACTCGACTATCTGCTGTCGGGTTTCAGTATCAAGGCCCTTGAGGAAAACAGCGAGCTGGGCTACGCAGCCATTCGTACCCGATTAGACAAACTCATCGACAATACAAAATCCCTGATGCGTTCAGAAGAACAGAAAAAGGCCATTTTGGAAAAACTCCGCACCGGCGACATCACCGTAGCCGAAGCCAAAAAACGGCTGGAAAAACTATAACGGGGGCAAGATCATGGAACCAACCAGTGAACAGGAATTGAAACACTCTTTTTTCAGGCCTCGCAGAGGCCGGTATGTTTGTAGCCACGGGCGTAAGCCCGTGGAGATGGATGTCCCCCACGACTCTAAGCTTGCGCAGCGGGCGGCATGTTCGTTCGCTGACACAATGCCGCCCCTTTGGGGCTTAAAACAATGTTGAGGAGCACCTTTGTTCCACACCCTGACGGGTGTGGCTACAGCATGACGCTCGCTGCGCGAGCTGTTGTGCGGCAACAATTGCGGCAGGGAATTTGCTTTCATTATTAAAACTATTCATGGCATAGAAAGGAAGGATAAAAAATGCAAGACATAAGCTCTGAACAGGAATTGAAACAACTGCTCGAAGAAGGCAAAATCACGGAAGAAGAATACCGTCAGCTTTTGGAGGCCATCCATCAAAAAGATAAACCGCAACCGCCCATTGAACAGCCCCCGCAGACCAAACCCCGCACCGGATACGGTAAAGCAGCTTTAATTCTGTTTATTCTGTCGGTCATGCTGCCGATATTTGCCGTTTTGCTGTCGTTTGTTTTCTTTGCGACGAAGATGAAGATGCTGTTGGCCGCACCATTACTTCTTATCGGCTTGCTGTGCGCGTTGCTGGCATTTATCTTCGGCATCATTGGCTTCAAATCGCCTGCCGGCAAAATCGCTGCCATTGGCGTACCCTGTTTGGCTTTGATGGCTGTTGTCGGCATTATAGCCCTTGTGCCGCTGGCTTATGTGAGTACGCGTGAAGAAGTCCCCCAGGCCGAGATACGGCATTTTATCAGCCACAAGGCCTACCCTCTTGATTCATTGGAAGGCGTCCTCTCGCAGAGCAATGTTGAAATAGATCCGACTCTATCATTCGACGGCAAAGGTTCCTTAAAGGCCCAAAGTGACACATTGCAGAGAACGGTTATTCGTCTTTTTGAAACCGGCCCGATAGAGGTTGAAGACCGGATTCTGATTTATGAGGCCAAAATCAAAACTGATTTATCAATGGGCAAGGCGTATCTGGAGATGTGGTGCGACATCCCCGGCAAGGGTGAGTTTTTCTCCCGCGGCCTTGACCGGCCGGTTACGGGAACAACCGAATGGACAACTGTCCAGACCCCCTTCCGGCTTGAATCCGGCCAGATGCCCGCTAATGTCAAGCTCAATCTGGTCATTGAAGGTACTGGAACGGTCTGGATTGACGATATTAAACTATCATCAAGTCCTTTGAATTAAGGAGAAAAAACTATGTCGCTTATACCCTGTCCTGAATGCGGAAACAAAATCTCGGACAACGTCGCCATCTGTCCCCAGTGCGGATATTCGTCCCGTGGCGGCACGGGCAGTTTCTATGGCTTTGAATATATCTCCAAACACAAGCTGTTTGGCCTGCCGCTGGTGCATATTGTTTCGGGACCGGCTTTTGACCCGACAACCGGAAAGCTGCGTATCGCCAAAGGAATTATCGCCATTGGCGGCATCGCCGTCGGCTGGCTGGCGATAGGCGGCTTGGCAGTTGGGTTGATTGCCTTTGGCGGATTGGGACTTGGCTTGCTGGCGGCGATTGGCGGCGCCGCCATCGGAACCGGATTCTCAATGGGCGGGCTGGCTGTCGGAACGATTGCCGTTGGAGGATGCGCTGTCGGTTATTATGCCATCGGCGGCGGGACATTCGGTATCCATGCGCTGGGAGGAAATGCGCAAGACCCCGGTCTGCAGGATTTATTCAGAGGGTTCTGACTCCATTTTTGTTTCTTCTTGGCAATCCCGTCCATCCGCAAAGAATCCTCTTCACGCCTGAATCCACTGTTGCCTTCCTTATTCTTGCTTTTACCTGCGCAGGGGGGTATAATAACCGCTTTATTATTCGTGTTAACGGACAGGAAGCGTATGAAAGAAGTGAATTTGGAACGGATCGAGAAGGCGGTGTTGGAAATTCTGCACGCCGTGGGCGAAGACCCTGCGCGTGAAGGCCTCAAAGGCACCCCCGGGCGAGTGGCGCGAATGTACGCCGAGCTGCTTGAGGGGATGCGCCACGAACCGGCCGAACATGTCAAAAGCATTTTCCATGAGCAGTATGATGAAATCGTGCTTTTACGGGATATTCCGTTTTACAGTATGTGCGAGCATCATTTAATGCCGTTCATCGGCAAGGCCCATGTGGCTTATCTGCCGGATGGACAGGTTCTTGGCGTCAGCAAGCTGGCGCGCATCGTGGATTCGTTTGCGCGGCGGCTGCAGCTTCAGGAGCGGCTGACCAGCCAGATTGCCGATTTTCTCATGCAGAACCTCAAGCCCCTGGGTGTGGCGGTGGTGCTGGAGGCGGCGCATAGCTGCACGGCAATTCGCGGCATCAGAAAACCCGGCGCCACGATGGTAACCAGTGCACTTCGCGGGATATTCAAAAAGGACCCGCGAAGCCGGGCCGAAGTGCTGACCCTGATGCATGTGGACAAACACTCAGGATAACGATGCATACCCTGACCCGACAGGTTCGCTTTTCGATAGCTCCTTTTTTGCCGGTACAGCCGATGGGTTTTAATTCATATGCCTCCAAGCCCGCCGGCGAGGGCTTATGTCTTTAT
>JAKEGM010000109.1 GCA_022615575.1 Planctomycetales bacterium | reverse complement strand
TCCGCAAGCTCAGCTACAGTCGTCGTGTTAGCTATGTTAAGAGCTACCGATGCGCCTACACCTACACTCCCGGCTGTCGCTCCGCCATTCACCGGCCGAGCTATTGCCTTGCTCACCGTCATATTTTCTGCGGCAAGATTCCCATTTCCACCGCTTAACGTAGCCGTTGAACCGGAATTGATAATCGCCGTGGATATATTATCGACTATGTTGATCGCCAGAGAACCGGCAACACCAACTACAGCCCCGGCACCGGAAATAGCTTCGGCGCTGAAAACTCCGACTGAAGGCATCAGGGCCTGAACACTGATTGATTTTGCGGCCAAATTGCTGTTGCCGTCAACATAGGCCTTGTTGTCCGCATCAACAAGATTGATCGCCACACCCACACCCGCGGCGCTTTTAGCGTTACCGCCATCCGCCAGAGTTGCAGCTCCGCCGGAAGATATAGCAATAATATCGATTCCGTCGGCAGAGGTAATGGTTGCCGGTGTGCTGATGTATGCTTTGGTCTGCCTTTTCAGGTCGGTAATGGCAACAGCCGCAGCAACCCCAATGCTCCCGTTAGACGTTTCCGCCTTATATTCACCAAGCTTGGACTGAGAAGTCGTAGCACCGCCTGATGTATCGGCACCGCCTGCGGATGCCAGGGCTTTTGTGGTTATGGTCTCACTGCCCGTAGCGCTGATATCCATATCGCCGGCCGAAATTGTTCCCGTGCTGTTAATGAACGCTTCGGTGGCCTCATTCACTACGGCCAGGCCCAGTGCAGCACCGGCACCGGCTACGGACGCATCGGCGCTGGCGGTCACGATGACGCTGTTTTCCGCCGTGAGGCTCAGTGCTCCGACGGCAGATACTGCGCTCGTTCCGGAGATACGAGCAATGGCCGTACTGTCGGCAATGACCGTAGCTGCTGCGGCATCAGCGCCTACAAGCGAGCCGGGAATCCCTGTAGATGTGGCGGAAGCCGTCAGATTCGAACTGGCACTGATCGTCACCTTGCCGCTGCTGGTGATTTGTGAGTCAACGACGGCAATCGTTGCAGAGGAATCCACATCAACAACCGCCACAGGCAATGACGATGATCCGGTGACCGTCGAGGTAGCAGCTATTCTGATATCACCGCCAATCAGAATTGCTCCAGAGATGTATACCGAGGCTGCACTCGATGCGGTACTGGAACTTTTAGAGTCCGTCGCGGTGAATGCGATATTGCCTGCCCCTGTGTTAACTGTAACACCGGAATTGACCGTGATGCTTTCTCCTCCCAGAGTCAAATTCATACCGAAAAGGATCGTGTTTCCTGAGATAACGATTGAATCAGTGCCACCGTTTCCATCGATAACGATGGACTCGAAGTTAGAGAAGTTAATTGTTGTAGATCCGATGGTAATCGTTGAACCAGAAAGGGTAATGGTCTCATCCCCACTGCTTCCCATAATTGTGAGGGAATCGGTACCAGCCAACCCGTCGATGGTTATCAGATCGCCGTTCACAAAAGAAGTTCCACCCGTGATGAGGAGGGTCCCCATGTCTAAAACCATGGTATCGGCGCCGGCAGTGCCGTTCACGTTAATATTTTCCAGCAGAAATTCATAGTTGTCGATAACAGAATTATCGAAGGCCTCGGCCTCAATCAGACCCGTACTGTACTCCAGTATCCAGTCACCGCCCAGATTAGCATTTCCGGTATTATTGGTTGATGCTGCGACATCCGCCCCTGTCAGGACAGCCAGGGTTTCTACAAATTCAACTCCGACTTCTCCAGCCGCCACATTACAGCCATAAAGGAAAACATCCGCGTCGGGCGTCAGGGACTCTTTCCAGGCAGAAATCTCGGACATCCGGTTTTTCAGCTCATCCCTGTACACGCTGCTGTTTCCAAGAGTGAGCAATCCGGCAGCGCCGTGGGAAATTATATGGACTTCCGAAAGCCCACGGCACTGATTCAGTATCTGACTCATCTGATCAATGCCGTCGTAATCCTGATTCAGGATGATCACGACTATCGATGAGTCGTCATTGTTTGAAAAGTCATCGGCGGAAACATCATCTGTTCCATCGCCTGTATTACCGGTTAAAGATGATGCCGGTATCAGGACGAAGGCATCTGCTCCTGCATCGCCGGAGGCTTCTGCCGTTTTAGTTATTGCGTAAAGACCACAGCCGCCGGTCGTGCCCGTCCCGGTATCCGTTTGGCGTATGTCTTTAATAAGTTTACTGTAATCGGTGACTCCGGCGTCCACGAACACAACTTTATTCACATTCTGCTGAGCCAGATAGATCTGCCTGGCGGCGTTGACTTGAAGATCCGTCACGGTTGCAGAAACATTCTCAGGGGCCGGCCCGGCAGAATCATCAGCTTCATTCGCCGCGGTGAAAGCGGCCGGCTCTTCGGTTTTATCGGACTCAACAGGCGAAACCTGCGTCCGTACTTTTTCTTCAGGTGTCATAACCACAAAGGATGCCGGTAAATCATCAGCAACAGCCATGGTACCAGCCTGCTGAATCAGTATCTTATGATCAGGCTGTATCGAGGACAGACCAATGATTTCCTGCTGAGTCAACTCTTGATCGGTTGATGGCTCGACCCCAGGCGAAGCAGCGTCCATATTCACCAAGGCGTCTCGCGCCGCCTGCATAACCTGAACGTCGTATGCGACAGATACGGCGGAAAGCTGCTGAGGATCAATGTTCAATTGAAGCGCATGGATGGCGACAGGAATATCCGCAGAAGGCAGGATCCTTCTTTCCATCATTTCAAACTGGATGGTCCGTCGGCGACGTATCTTCTCCTGCCTCTTCCACGCAGTGGTTCCGGAAAGTCTCTCTTTTAGTTTTCGCAGCATTAAATCACCTTATTGCAGAATAAATCGTAAATAAATCGTTCAAAGTTAATCATTCCCGCTGTTCAGCAACCACCGAGATCACCTTTTATCAAAAGCGCCACCGGCAAAGATCACCGAAGCCAGTTGTTGACAATAATGAGATCTGCGTCACTCAGGGTGCCGATCGCCTGTTTCAGTCGCAGGGTATTGAAAACATAGTCATAGCGACTCTGGGCATAATCCCTCCGCAGCAGGTAAAGATCCCGCGATGCGTCCATAACGGCAAGACTCGTGAAAATGCCGGACTGGTATCCCTGTTTTTTGGCTGCAAGAACATTTGACTGGAATTCAATGGATTTCTCAAGAGCTTCGGAGCGGCTCTTTGCTGTTTTGATGCCGTCATAAGTTGAATTAACCTGACGTACCACGGCGCGTCTCTGGCGCTCCATGTTCTCTGCCGCCGATAAAGATTTTGCTTTTGCCTCTTTTGTTTTTGATAGAATCAGCCCGCCTTCGAAAATAGGCACATTTACCTCAAGCATGATATCCTGAGTGTCAACAACACTGCCGCCGCCAAAGAGAGATCCGCCTGTATCCTGCCGGTTGTAACGGCCCACGACATCAAATGTTGGGAAATGGCCTGATCTCTGGCGATCTACTTCTATCCTTGCGACTTCGCTGTCGAACTGCTGGATCTTGAGTTTCAGATTCCGATCCAGTCCAACCTTAACCCAGTGACCGGCGTCATCCGGATCAGGCATTTCCATGGGCAGGTTTTCCCGCAGGTTCTTTAAATCCATAAACCCCTTGTCGCACATTTCCTGCAAGGCCAGGAGGGCGTCCCGATAGTCGCTTTCCGCCTTGATCACCTGGGCGTTGGCCGAAGCAAGACGCGCCCGTGCGTCATAAAGATCTGTAACAGGAGCGATTCCTGACTGGTGCTTGACACTCGCCCTATCATGGAGAACCTCTATATCCGCCTTCTCGGCATTAGCGAATGCAAGGCTTTCTTTGGAAGCAAGGGCTGTAAAATAGGCCTGGGCTACACGGATGATAAGCTCCTGTTTGGCGAATTCCAAATCGACATCCGCCCGTTTTTCAAGATTTTCCGCCTGAGTTACCTCAAAAAGCAGGGGCAATCTGAAGATCGGCTGGATTAATTTCAACGTATAGGTTTCACTGTCATAGTCGCTTTCCCCCATTCCGAAGACGGTATTAGCGCTTTCCTTTATCTTCTGTATGACTCTTCCATATACGACTTCACCCTTAATAAGAGGCATAAGGCGGGCGTAAGCCTGAGATAAACTCTCTCGAAGCGCCTTCTGATCGTTATCTGCGCCCCGGAATTGCGGGTCATTCTTTATCGCCATCTCATAAACATTAATTATATCATCTGCAGGAAGAGATGAGGCAGCTTGTGCCGGCTGCGATGGTGCTAAAGGCGCGGCCCCGCTATGGGTCAAAGGGAATAAACTGCAAACCAGAAAAACAAGGATAAGTTTTTTGTATAATGGAATCATAAAAAGAGATTGCCTCCTCAAAAATGAAGTATTGCTTGCGAATTAAAGGTGCCTCTGTGAAAAGTTCATCCTTAGGATTTATTACCTGCCTTTGATATATTTGATAATGAAACCTTTATCTTAGGAAACAATTAAAGCGTCCTCCGAGATGTGATATGGTTAAGTT
>JAKEGM010000108.1 GCA_022615575.1 Planctomycetales bacterium | reverse complement strand
TTTATGAAACACCGATGGACATTGGCAAACACGCTTTTCCTGGCGGCCCTGCTTGTTCTGACGCTGGCCGGATGTACAGCACAGAAACTGACGTGCGCTCATGTGGCCGACCAACTGGCCGTTTCGACCAGCACAGCCGTCCAGCCCGTCCCCCGCGAAGATACCTGGTGGACCCAGCGTCACGCCGCCGTCGTCGAACGCGTTAAACAGGGCAATGCCGGCGTCATCTTTTTCGGCGACTCCATCACGCACAGTTGGGATAACCAGCGGGCGCTGTGGGATACATCCTTCGGGCGCTGGAATCCCGTCAACGCCGGCTTCAGCGGCGACCGCACACAGCATGTCCTCTGGCGTCTGGACAACGGCGAAATTGACGGCATCCAGCCCAGGGTCGCCGTCCTGATGATCGGCACCAACAACTCCAACGGCAGCGACTACACCGCCGAGCAGATAGCCGAAGGCATCCAGGCCATCGTCTGCAAGCTCCGCGCCAAACTGCCGCAGACCAGGGTGCTCATTCTGGCCGTCTTCCCCCGCGGTTCCAAAGAACAGATGGCCGACAAAACCCAAAACGCCTCTTACAATCCCCAGTGGGCCAAGAACGACCAGGCCAGCAAGCTGGCCTCGCAACTGGCCGACGGCAAATGGATTTATTACCTCGATATCAACAAGGCCTTTCTCGACAAAGACGGCGTCATGACCCGCGAGGTCATGCCCGACCTGCTGCACCCCCAAGATAAGGGCTATCAGCTCTGGGCCGATGCGATGCTGCCGACGCTGGAAAAACTCATGGCCGACTGACAACGCTGCGGATACCGCAAAAACCGCTTTGCAGACGGAAAAATGAGCGGTTAAAAATGAACCGGTGTTTTATTTAATCGTCGTCGGTTTTTTTAAAAGAGCGGCGATCGATTCGAGGTCAACGTGCATCTTCGGCTTAAAATCGTCGGAGCGCATATAGTTGAGCAATGAATATCTCAATTGTCTGGCCGCGGGCCGGTTTGGGAGGTTCTCGATAATGTCAATGCTGCATACCAGAATCGCCCCATTGCCGGCATTGGCCTCAAACACCAGCCCGAGACGCTTGGGTTCAAACCAGTCCGGAACCACCTGAACAATGGGACGCAGCCCCGCCGGCAGAGCATCCATCTCAAGAACCGCCGCCTGCTGCAGCAGTTCCGACCATTGCCAGTTGCTGTGGTATTCGGTGGGAAATTCCGCCAGCGCCGGATGCCCCGGATCGCACAGGATTCCCAGCGTATGCGGGGCCTGCCCGCCTGTCCACGCCGTGTTCCAGAAGATGGAGGAAAACCCTGTTTGGACATCCGTTTTAACCCGGGCGGGATTCAGCGCTAACAATACTTTCCCGCCGTTCTGCAGGTGCGAAAGGCAGGATTCATCCACTGTTTCTGCCATCCTTATATCGTTCGAAGCTTCGGTATTGACCGCATCCGGATAAATCCATATATCCCAATTATTGCATGCCCGGGTCTTTTCGATCGTCAGCGTCAGGGTGTATTGGGCCGGCGCGGGTAAATCGAAAAGCGGCAGATGAATGGCGCCGATGGGATGTAAATCCCCGGCGGACAGCGTCTTGGGGCCGAGCACGCCCTGCCGCAGCGCGCGGCCTTCGGCATCAAGCAGCTGCCATTGAAGGGTCGCATCCGTCAGATCCGCCGGGCCGAAATGGCTGACTTCAACCTGCCCCGACAGCGCCTCCGAAGAGGTGAACAGCCGCTTGGACAAACGAACCAGCGGCACGATCGCATCACAGAATGTTCGATACGCTTCCGGGCTCACATACGGCTTGGAATCCCAGAACGGATCGAGCACGCCCACCAGCGCGGTTCCCTGCCCGGGAAAGTCATGCAAATCCAGCAGTTGAAAGCCGCCGAAATTCGGGGTCCGCAAAGCCGATTCGATGTCCTCTTTATAGCAAAGCGTCTGCAGTTTTCCCGAGGCCATCAGAAAATCATGGGCCTGATCCAGCATCTGTTTCCGGTCAAGAAAATCCCGGAAGATTTCAAAATTTTTCGGCTTCAGGACCCCCGTGTATTTGTTGATTTCATCGAAATTCGGATACACGCACCATTGACCGATTTCGTGGGCGATCACCGGATGGTTGGGATAGCGATTCACGAAATCGCGGTAGTCCGTCATTGTTTCGGGCGGCTGGCTGTTGATTCGGCTTTTCAGCTCCTGTCCCCACCCCTGAATGCGCGGGGCGGGGCTTACATGAAAGTCGCTCTGCTCAATATGCGGCCAGCCCGATCCGCTGGTCACCAGACGACGCGGGTCCGTTTGTTTGTAGTGCGAAACCCATTTTCGAAGATACACGGCTCCGCCTTCCGGCCCGGCGGGCTCATTGCCATAGGCCAAAAACATAAAGGACGGGTGATTTCCATACGCCTCAAGAATGGCGTCCGCCTCGTCATACAGCCACCCGTCAACGGACTGGCCGTTTCCGACGCCGGCCCAGGATGCGCACTCCACCTGATAATAAAAGCCCAGTTCGTCGGCGGCTATAAAGGCCGCCTCCGGCGGGCACCAGGAATGGAAACGGATATGGTTGAGCCCGTGGGCTTTACACCGGCTGACAAGGCGCTTCCACGAATCGATGTCCGTCGGCGGATAGCCGGTCTTTGGAAAAATGCAGCATTCCAGCGTGCCGCGCATAAAGACATGACGGCCGTTCAGCAGAATCCGATTCCCCTCGGTTGTCGCCTCGCGCATCCCAAAAACGGTGATCGCTTCATCGTTCCCGACTTTGGTTTGAAGCCGTGTTTTCAGCGTATATAAATGGGGATTGAATTCATCCCATGGCTTGACCCTGCCGTTGAGCGAAATAACAACCTCCGCCCGACCGCCGGCCGAATCCATCGCCGCAGGACGGGTCACGGAGCCGACACGCTCCCCGTGACAGGCGATTTCAACCCGCAGTTCCGCTGGAAGGGCTTTTCCCGTTCGATTGCCCAAACGGACTTGAACGTTCGCAGCGCCGTTTTTCATGTCAGGATAAACCTGTACGTCCTCAATCCAGGCCGCCGGGTCCGCCCGCAATTCAAGAATTCCGACAATCCCGTTCCAATTCGATTGTGTGTGGTCTGAAATGCTGTGGGAATTAATGCCGACGTCAACAACCTCACGATTGTCAACACAGATTGTCAAACAATGTTCGCCGGGCGTAAGAGAATCGCTCAAATCGTAAACATGGGGCACAGACAAATAATTCTCCGAGCCGACTTTTCGTGAATCCACCCAAACCGTCGTTTCCCAATGAGGACGCTCCAGCAGCAGGGTAATATGCCGGTTCCTCCACGATGGCGGGATAACAACCGTTCTCTGATACCAGGCCGCCCCCTTATAGTAACGCTCCGGCTGAAGCCAAAACGGCATCTTAAAATTATCTGCCAACCGGTAAGGGGCGTACTTGCTCTTGTTCCACTCCGACTCTTTTATATCGCCGGTCCACGGCGTGGAAGGTCCGGGAACATCCCCATACCCCTGACTCTGCAGGGAGCCGGGCAGTTGAATTTCATCCGTCCCCGGAAACGCATACCGAAACCAC
>JAKEGM010000107.1 GCA_022615575.1 Planctomycetales bacterium | reverse complement strand
CTATACATGGGAACAGGTGGTGGTGAATCTGGGGGCCAAGCATTCAGTTTATGGGGCGATGCAGGCGGTGCTGGACCCCGGCGACGAGGTCCTGCTGCCGGCTCCCTACTGGGTGACCTACCCGGAAGCGATCAAGCTGGCCGAAGCGAAGGCGGTCGTTATGGAAACCACCGGCAAGACCGGCTACCGTATCACCCCCGAACAGTTGAAAAAAGCCATCACGCCCAAGACCGCAATGCTGGTGATGAATTCGCCCAGCAATCCCGGCGGGTTCTGCTACAGCCCGGACGAGCTGGCGGCGCTGGCCAAAGTGCTGGAAGGCACCAATGTTACCGTTATGTCCGATGAGATTTACGAACGGCTGGTTTATGGCAAGACCAAATTCGTCAGCTTCGCCTCATTGAGCAAGGATGCCTACAGTCGCACGCTGACGATTAACGGCCTCAGCAAGGCCTATTCGATGACCGGCTGGCGGCTGGGTTACACCGCCGGCCCGCTCAACGTCATCAAGGCCATGAGCCGCCTGCAGGACCACAGCACCTCCAACCCGGTTACCTTTACGCAGTTCGGCGGCATCGCCGCCCTGAAGGATACAACCGGCTCGGTCGAGAAAATGCGGGTGGAATTTGAAAAACGCGGCAAACTTATGGCCGATAAGCTCAACGCCATCAAGGGCGTTCAGTGCCACCAGCCGGAAGGCGCGTTTTACTGCTTCCCGGACGTCTCGGCACATTACGGACGCACCCTGGGCGGGGCTGTCATCCGCAACAGCATGGAGTTCGCCTCCGCCCTGCTGGAACAGGCCCATGTGGCGGTCGTGCCCGGCGAGCCGTTTGGCAGTCCCAACAATGTCCGTCTGAGTTTCGCCTGTTCCCTGGGACAGATCGAAAAAGGCATGGACAGAATTCAAAAATGGCTTCAGGGATAAATGAATGAGCTGACACACACACCCGGCACACCCGGCTGGTTCAAGCCGGTTCTGTTTGCGGGCATGCTGCTGTTTGCGTTTTACGCATCCACGCACATGGTCGCCGCGGGCGATACGTGGGTCGCGCTGGCCTGCGGGCGGCATTTTGTCCAGCACGGCGTCGATACGGTTGAGCCGTTCAGTTTTAATTCGCACCCGGCCGGCCCGTCGGAGCAGCAGCTTGAACGGTTCCCCGCGTGGATGCACGGGCTGATTCGCTATTGGCACCCCACCGGCTGGATCAACCAGAACTGGCTGACGCACCTGATCTATTACAAATTGGCCACATGGTTCGGCGACGAAAACAGCCCCGACTACAACACCCTGGTGTATTGGAAATTCGCGATCTACTTTCTGACCGTTTTTTGCGTGTACGGCACAGGCAAACTGCTGGGGGCGGGCGATATGTTATCCGCCGCCGCGGCCTGCATGGCGATGGTCGTCGGGCGTTCATTCTTTGACATCCGCCCTGCCGGATATTCCAACCTGCTGGTTCCGGTGTATATCCTTGTGCTGGCGCTGGCCACGTATCGAAACTGGCGGCTGATCTGGCTGATGATTCCCCTGATTGTGTTCTGGGCAAACGTGCACGGCGGGTATATTTACGCCTTTATCATGTTCGTGCCGTTTATCGGGATTCATCTGCTGCTGCGTCTGCCGCGGCGGTGGTCGTTGTGTCTGGGCTTTATCGGGCTATGGGCGGTTCTTTACCTGATGAGCCATAAGTTTATAACCCATGAATATTACCTGACGGTTCAGAATATACTGACCAGCCGAACTGCGGAACCGGTTTCGCTGCCTGGCGATAAAATGTTCGGCATCCTGGCATTTTTGGCGGTTGTCTCCTTCGGAGCGACCCTTTATAAAAAAGCTCCGGCGGGCTTGTTTTACGGGTATCATTTTGCGGCTTCGGGGATTTATTTTTTAAGCTTGTTCGTTCGCTTTCTGCCCGGCCACCCGAAGGATTTAACCCCTTATTTTGAGGCCCTGTATTCCTATTTTGTGTCGTCTTCCCTCCTGACCTTTTGCATTGTCTTTACGGCAGGGATGCTTCTGATACCGGCAATAGCCTTCAAGAAAGAGCGTTTTATTGTTCTGCCGGTCAGGGGCCTGATGCACGCCGCCGCCGCGGCGGTCTGCGCGTTTATCGCGATGGTTGTGTTTAATCCCTTCCATCTGACCAATCTGACGCATACCTTCGAAATCAGTGTCAGCAAACACGCCGAATCGTGGCGTCAGGTCAACGAGTGGAAACCCGCCTTCGACTGGATGGACAAAACCACGACCGTCCCGAATCCGGTCGGCGACGAAGAGGCCTTCGGCGTTCTCTGCATCCTGACCGCTGCGGCCCTGCTTGTCTGGCTGATTGCGTATTTTCTCAAGCCGCGGCCGGCGGCGGCCAAAGCCGGCCGCAAACAAATCCAGCGGGATGCCGGCGGCGCTTTTGAACGGCCACGAATCGACCTGGCGATCCTTGCTATTTCACTGCTGACCATTTATATGGCCGTTCAATCGCGGCGTTTTATTGCCAATGCAGGTTCGGCGGCGGCGCCGGCGGTATTTTTGATGATGCATCAGGCATGGCAAATGCTGATTGCCCGGATTCCATCAAAGGACAAGGGCCGGCTTGATGCGCCGTTTGTCCGAAGGGCCATGCAGGTCGGGTACGGAACCCTCGCCATTGCCCTGCTGGGCATGGGGCTGTTCTGGGGGATTAAGTTCAAGCAGAATTATCTTGACCCCTGGCCGGGGGATAACCGGTATCACAGCATTTTCATGCGGATGACGGCATCGCATCTGAAACCTTTTGAGGTGTGCGAATTTATCAATGCCAATCACCTGCAAGGGCGCGTCTTCAACTACTGGACCGAGGGCGGCGCGGTTGCTTTCGGAGAGAAACCGGATTCCCAAACCGGCCAAACCCCCCTGCAGCTTTTCATGGACGGCCGTGCGCAGGCGGCCTATAACCATGACATGTTCCGCCTGTGGCAGACGATCCACAGCGGCGGCCCTGTCGTGCAGCAGGCACAGATCGACGGCCGGAAATTGACGGCAGACCAAATCCAAACTGTCGGAAGTTGGATTGATGAACAACTCAAATCCCAGCAGGTATGGGTCGTCTTGATGCCACAATCACAGGAGGACTCCACCTTCATGCAGGGACTTCAATCAACGCCCAACTGGAAAACCGGATTTATCGACAACACCCAACATCTGCTGGTTGATATTGAAACCCCCAGCGGCAAGGCCCTCATTGGCGCCATTCTCAACGACACCGCGGTTTTTCCGGACAGCTTTTCAAAAAATCTCACGACCTCCCTGGTCATCTATGAAAATCGGGATGCTTCCCGCGCAAACGACCTGTATTCCCTGACCCAAAAGGCCTTTGCCGAATACCCCTATCCGACGGCGGCGATTGCAATGAGCCGGCTGGCCGGCCTGCCCGAACTTCGCAAGGCGGTTGCGGATAATCTGCAATCGTACCTGGACGATTTCATGAAAAACGAGAACATCTATCAGAACGAAAACGGCTTTTTGCTGCGTCTGGGTAGCGCAGAAATAGCGGCAAACAGTTTGGCGCGGCTCCGCCCGCAGGAAAGAAGCCGCTATCAGCCGCTTGCCCAGCAACTTCGAGAGGCCTCCAAAACCCTGAACTTCAGCCGTATCTGGTAATGTATGAATAATGACACAGAAAAAAAACGAACACATCCGGTCACCTCGCTGACGGTTTTCTTTCCCTGTTATAACGAGCGGGAATCGATTCGTCCGCTGACGGAAAAAACGCTTTCGGTTTTGAAAGACATCTGCAGGGATTACGAGGTTATTATTGTCGATGACGGCAGCGCCGACGGAACGGCTCAACTGGCGGATCAGCTTGCCGCCGAATACCCCGCCGTCCGTACCGTTCATCATCCGCACAATCGCGGCTACGGGGCGGCGCTGCAAAGCGGGTTTCGCGCCGCTGCCAAGGAATATGTCTTTTATACGGACGGCGACGGGCAATTCGATGTCGGCGAAATACACCTGCTTTTGCCACTGATCTGTCAATATGACATTGTCAGCGCATACCGGTTCAACCGCCAGGAAGGCCTGGTGCGGAAAATCAACGCCTTTTGCTGGTCAACACTGGTCAATATCCTGTTCAACCTGAATTTAAAAGATATTGATTGCGCGTTCAAGCTTTACAAACGCGGGATTTTTGATGCAATTGAAATGCTCAGCACCGGCGCCTTGATTGACACCGAAATTTTGGCCCGCGCCAAACAAAAGGGATATACCATAACGCAAATCGGCGTTCATCACTATCCGCGTATAGCGGGCAAGGCAACAGGGGCAAAGATCGGCGTTATCGTCCGGGCTTTTCGAGAATTGTTCAAGCTACGAAAGAACATTCTGCAAGCGACGAAATCATGAGAGTTTATCGAACTCAGCAATTTATCCGTCCGGACCTGCAGGCCCATATTTTTTCGCGGGACCTGCTGGCCAATGTTCGGCATCTGCGGGGATTATGCCCCTCTAAAACCAAATTCTGCGCCGTCATTAAAGCCAACGCCTATGGGCACGGCCTGGGCGAAATCGTCAATATTCTGGTCCAGGACGGAGTCGATGCGTTTGCGGTGGCGACTTTCTTTGAAGCCGTGCACATTGCCCCCATGGCCAAGGGGCGGCCGATTCTGATCCTTGGGCCGCTCAATCCTTCCCAATCGGCTGAGGAAATACGGACATGCGCCCGGAGCGGTTTCAACGGCGTGCTGGCCTCGCCGGATTCGCTGCGGTATGTCTGCGAAGCGCTGCAGCACAGCGGTTTGGTTTTGAATGTTCATCTGCATATCGAGACGGGCATGGGGCGCGGCGGCATCCAGCCAGAATCGGCCGGACGGATATTCGGGCAGATTGCCGACTGCCCCAATCTGAAACTGGCGGGCGTATTCACGCATTTTGCCACCGCGGACGAGGACGACCTGTCGTATGCGTATGAACAGATTGAGATTTTCGAGCGTTTTCTGGACAGGTATCAATTAAAGAACAAAAACATCCTGATTCATGCCGCCAACAGCGCTGCAACGATAAAACTTCCGCAAGCCCATTACGACATGGTGCGCTGCGGCATCGCGATGTACGGCTATTATTCCCGCCGGATGAAGGAACCGCCCGTTCCGCTGACACCGGTGCTGAAACTTCAGGCCCCGATTACCCATATTACGGCGATCCCCGCCGGTCACTCCGTCAGCTATGGGCGGGCGTTTGTCGCACCCCGCAATACCGTGATTGCAATCGTTCCGCTGGGGTATGCGGACGGGTATCGGCGCTGCTTTTCCAATACCGCCCGCATGAAGGTCGGCGAGCAGGCGGTCCCGGTCATCGGCCGCGTCTGTATGGATCAGGTGATTCTCGATGTCACGGATGTTCCGAATGTCCAATTGGGGCAGATCGTAACCGTTCTGGACAACCGGCACGATTCGGTCTGCTCGGCGTACGTGCTGGCGGACATGGCCGATACAATCTGCTACGAAATTCTGACGCTTATCCATGCGCACGTCAACCGAATCGTCCATTGACGAAAGGCCCGCGCGCCCCTACAATAAACCGGTTATGAACGAAACGACAGACGAAAATCCCGTCAATTTATTTGTGTACGGTTCGCTGCGGGAACCGTCCATCTTCGAATCCGTCTGCGGGTACAGTTTTTCACTCAAACCGTCCGAATCCAGACGCCCCACTGTTTTGAACGCTGAACTGGCCATGCTGCCGCATTATCGGCGTGTCAGCCCGGACAACGTTTATTTTTACGCCATCCAGGACACCACGTCAAAACTGCAGGGGTTTGTCATTCACGATGTTCCGTCTTCGGCGATGGCGGTTATCGATCAATAT
Organism: Planctomycetales bacterium; assembly: GCA_022615575.1. Classification (GTDB taxonomy): domain Bacteria; phylum Planctomycetota; class Phycisphaerae; order Sedimentisphaerales; family Anaerohalosphaeraceae; genus 4572-13. Next base: position 8,125 of record JAKEGM010000107.1, on the reverse strand, counting down.
GAAGGTAAATTCTACGACCGCGAAACAGTCCGGGTGCATACCGCCGACGGCACCGTCGAGGCCCAGGCATACCTGGCCAGCACAACGTCCATGCGAAAGCGGTTCGGCGACCGGTTTCATGTCAACTTGATTCACGAACTGTGGCTGCGAAAACGGATTGAAAATTTCTTTCAATCGCATACTCGTCCGGGGGAGCATTCGATGGATGCGGACATCGAACGGCGGGCGCGGCGCGAACTGCTGGGCACCACCGAACGCGACCTGGTGGTTTCGCATTTGCGTCAGGATGCCGTCAGCGATTTTTTCCTGGAACACGAACTGGACCGCCCCTGCCCGTCCATGCAGCATCTGATGGGCCAGCCGGAGGCCCAGCCGTATTTTGAAAACTACCTGGCCCTGCTGATTAAGGTAGCAGTGCTGAATCACCTCGAGTGGATGATTTACGACCGGTTTCGATTTGAACTGGATCGGCTGTGCCCTTCCAAGCGGTATTATACGCGCATTTTGAGCTTGCTGATTTCGCTGCGGACGATCAACTCCAATCAGCCGGCCATCGACCTGATTTTGCGGCGCGGGCTGGAAACCATGCTGCCGGGGCCGTCGTTTGACCTGATCGATTATGTCAAATACGCCGTGGCCGCAGCAGAAAATACATTTGACCCGCGTGTGGTTCTGGAGGAGATGAATACCATCCGGAACAATCTTCAGCCAGGACTGATTCCCATGGGGGCGGAAATGGAACTGAGCAACCTGGGATTTCGGGCCATCCATAAAAACATCGCCAATCAGGATTCCGCGTTTGACGGTTTCCGGTATTTCAGCGACTTTGCACTGGATGTGCTGGGATGGAAACTGGGCAGCTATGTGGACGACCATTCCGGCCAGGCCAACCGCAGCAACCGCGGCTTTTTGGAACTGGCGCCGGGCCGGCTCAATGCGCTGGGGGAAATATCCAAGCCGGCAACCGCCGACCCGTGGGTTCTCAACCGGCTCATTTGTGAAATCACGGACTTTTTCCCGGTCAATCCGCACAGCTTGCACCTGTCGTTTCAGCTTCGCCGCACGCAGATTGGAAAACAAACCATGCTGCCGCTGAGCTTTGTCAAATGCCTGTTCGTCCTGGGCGGCGGCATCCAGAGCACCGATTCCGGGCAGGTCTGGGTTTCACGGCTGGAAAACGAAGAAATCGAACGTGACGAGTACGGGGAAGAACTCATGGTTGCCCGCACCAGCAAGCGACGCTGGCACCTGCCGGGCGACGTGCAGGACGCGCGGACGCTCAAAAACCCTCTTTATATTCACCAGTATAAATTTATGCGGCTGGAGCAGCGGGCCAATTATGAACCGCTGATTATGGCCCTCAAGGGGATTCAACTGGCGCTGAACCCGGGCGATTATCTGACGGCGGCGCAATTGGCCTCCAGCCGGCAGCTGCGAAGCGAATACGAAGAGCTTAAGGCCTGGGCCGTCGGCCCGACCCCCATCTCGCATGCCGTCAAGGCACGTTTTCTGGACGCCATTTATGACGGCCTGATGCGCGAAGCCCACAACAAACCCTATCATAAACCGCACTATATTGACTGGGCACTGGGAGCTATCGACCTGCAAATCCGCCTGTTTAATAAAAAAATTGAGGATGCGCAGCCAAAATAACCGCCCTGCGAAAAAGAAGGGGAAAGTGCGGGATTTTTTGAAAAAATTGCCGATTTCCGATTGCCTATTTATGGGTATAATTGAGCAATAAATAAAAGGAAAAAAGGAAAATGCGATGAAAGCTGATAGCTGGTAGCTGACTGCTGATAGCTGAAAGCTAATACCTTTCCATTCTGAATCATGCAAATCGGGATAAAATAGCCCAGCAGAGGATAAAACCACCTTCCGACAATAACGATTGGAAAAACAACAGCCGTGCCAATTTGTTTTACCAATCGTTTCCTTTTTGCAGCTTCCAATTCGTTCATCGTTATCGCCTTTCGGCTACAACCTGTTTGGGACAGATTAAATCATCGTGTTCACGACCGAAACCAGCTCTTTGACATGGGCCACCGAAACCGCCAGTTCCGCCGATTCCTTCTTGTTCAAATCCAGCTGGATGACCTTTTCGACACCGTTGGCGCCGAGCACCACTGGCACGCCGATAAACGCCCCGCCGATGGCGTATTCTTTATCGCAATAGGCACAGCAGCTTATAATGCTTCTGGTGTCGTTAAGAATCGCCTCGGCCATTTTGACCGCTCCGGCGGCGGGTGCATAATAGGCGCTCGTCCCCAGCAGGTTGACAATCTCGATACCGCCCTTCCTCGCCCGTTCGATATGAACGTCGATTCTATCCTGCGGCATCAGTTCCGCCAGGGGAATTCCCGCCACCGAGGTGAACCGCGGCAGCGGCACCATATCGTCGCCGTGGCCGCCCATCAGGACGCCCCGGACATCGCCAATATCGCACTTTAATTCTTCGGCGACAAAACAGGCAAAACGGGCGGAATCCAACGCCCCGGCCATGCCCATCACCTTGTTTTTCTTAAATCCGCTGACCTTGGCCGCCACATAGGTCATCACATCCAGTGGGTTGCAGACGACAATAATAAAACTGTTTGGCGATGTCCGCACGATTTGTTCGGTCACGGATTTGACAATGCCGGCGTTTTTGGCCAACAGGTCATCGCGGCTCATGCCGGGTTTGCGGGCCAAGCCGCTGGTGACAATCACAATATCGCTGCTGGCGGTCAAATCCCACGTTGTTGTTCCCGTCACATTCCCCGCAGACGCATAGACACCTTTGGCCTGAGCCATATCAAGGGCCTTGCCTTCTGCCAGTCCCTGAACAATATCCAGCAGAACAACATCGCCTAATCCCCTGCTTGCGGCAATATAAGCCGCGGTTGCACCGACATTGCCTGCGCCTACGATGGTAATCTTTGCCTTGCTCACAGCAATCTCCCGCTTATTGGGGTTATGAGTTCCCGATTTTTCGACGACAGCAAGGCCGGATTATACCGCAAAATCAATCCCACGCAATCCCATTTACCCGTCGAGATTCCCCCCTGTTATGGAACCAATTTTGCAGGGAAATAACGCTTGAAATCCTGCGGCAGAAACAGTATAGTAAGGTTTTCAGCAATGGCGGCGTAGCCAAGCGGCCCAAGGCGACGGTTTGCAAAACCGTTATTTCGTGGGTTCGAATCCCACCGCCGCCTTTTTAAAAATTCCCATATTGTTACTATTTGTCTCGTCAATGTCTGATAATTTCTCAAAATTCAGAAGCTAAACACCGTTTTCTATCTGCTTAAAAGTTGAGGTCCCCTTTTTTATCTCTTTTCTTGACCAGCACTTGAAAAAAATGTATAATGAAAAAATAAAAATGTGTTGGGAGCAAGCCGTTGTTAACAAACAATTTCTTCGCCTGCTTTGTTATTGTCGCCCAAGAGGAGCAACGGGCAGCCGTTGCCGCAGCGCCTCGGAGAAAAAAAACAAGTCAAAACGGATTATTTACAGGGAGGTCACAATGATGTTTACAGAACTTAGTGCAAAAAAATCGCTGAGCGTCGGTTTGGGGACCTTACTGGTCATGGTCCTCAGCATACCTGTATTGGCTGTTCGTTTAGCGGAACCTCGGACGGAGGAGCAGCAAATTCTGGAGGAAAAAGCCGCTCAGGACGAAGCGGTTAAAACCCCCCAAGAAGCTCCCCTGCCCAAAGACGTCATTGCCGCCCTGCCTGAAGATACGACACCCCGTTACACGGTCAATCGTATTGAGTTTCACGGCAACACCCTCTTGAGCGCCCAGCAGCTTTTGAAAAATATTCCCGATGTTTATACCATCCGGGAAGGACTGTGCGATCTGCGTCCCCTGCAGGCCCTTGCTGCCCAACCCGGCACCGCGCAGAGTGTTTCGGCTCGCAGTATTCAGGGCTTTACACAATACATCCTTTCGATTTATCAAAAGAAAAATTACGCCGGTATTTATGTGTATGCTCCTGCCAGCGCCTTCGAACCCAACGGCCAACTGGCTCAGGGGATTTTGCCGATTGAGATTCTCGAAGCGCCTGTGTCAAGCGTTTCGTCGGCCTGTTATGATCCCAATAATCAGCCTTCTGAAAAGAGCTATTTGAATCCCGATGCACTGTACGGCTGGTCGCCCGTTAAAGAAGGCCAGGTCATCAACCGCAAGAAACTGGATGACTATATCAGCCTGCTGAATCTGAATCCCGACCGGTATGTGGCAGCGGTGATTTCCAAAGGCGCCGAACCCAACAGTTTGGCCGTCAAGTACAATGTGTACGAAGCCAACCCCTGGCATTACTTTATCCAGGTGGATAACTCCGGTACGGAAGATATCCAGTGGCGTCCCCGCATCGGCGTGATCAATACAAACCTGCTGGGCTATGATGACAAGTTCACCGCGGTCTATCAGACGACCCCCGATTCAACCTGGGACGAGGATTATGCGATTTTCGGTGCATATGATTTCCCCATTTGGGGACCCAAACTCCGGCTGAACTTGTTCGGCGGGTACAATGAATTTAACATTACCGACCCCGACAGCAACTTCCTTGGAGCGGGCAAATTTGCGGGCGGCACATTGCGGTATAACGCCATCCAGTTTGACGACTGGTTCGTTGACATGACCGGCACCATGCAATATGAAGAAAGCCGGGTTACGCCTGAATTCTTCCCCGAGTTCTTCGAAACGGACATTCGCCTGGTGCTCTGGGGATGGGGTGCCGAATTATATAAGACGACGGACATGATCGATACCTTCTTTGGCTATAACATGCTGACTCCGCTGGATACATCGGACCTGTCGGAGATTCAAACGGCACGAACCAATGCCGTGGACAATTTCCATGTTCATTATTTTAACGCACGGCAAAGCCGTTATCTGGATACCGACAAGATTCAGAGGGCTTCCGCCACGCTGCGGTATATTACCTCCGATGACCGTCTGGTACCGTCAAAAATGACCTCCTTTGGCGGAATGTACACTATTCGCGGATATGACGAGTCGGAAATCGTTGCCGACGGCGGCATCATCGGTTCTCTGCAATATGAATACGATTTGGTACGGAAAAGCCAGGTTGAACTGTTTGGACAGGACGTGGACGAGAAGACCCGAAAACCATTCCTGAAAAAACTGGCGCCGCTGGCCTTTTTTGACTACGGGCAGGCCCGTATTCAAGACCCTGTTGCGGCCAACGGTGAGACGACTGACGAAGAACTGGCCTCGGTTGGCGGCGGACTTATTATGGAATTGGGAAACAACTTCACGGGGACGGTCTATTATGGGTATCCGCTGATACCCACAGAAGAAACGCGCTCCGGCAAAGGCCGGGTGCATGCGGGTTTCCTACTGCGGTGGTAGAAACCCTAAAATAAAAATCGTTTAAAACTTAAATAGTCGAGGGGAAACAAATGAAAACTCTAAAACATCTTCCGTATGCGCGGATTGCGCATAAACTTACCGCCTGCCTGCTGATATTCTGTATCGTTAATCTGCCCGCCTGGGCATTGGATGCCGAGGACGCGTCCATGTCCGCTGTTTCACCTGGCGGCTCGGTCAACATCACCGGAGGAGCTAACACAGTTTCTGTTGATTTAATAAATGCCAATCGAGCGGTTCTGGATTGGACACAGATGAACGCCACCAGCGCTGAAACGCTGAATTTCATCGGTGCGGGCGGCTTTGCTGTCCTGAACCGTGTGGCATCCGGTGTGAATTTCGACGGCGCCCTGAATGGCGCGGGGGGACATGTCTTTGTCATCAGCCCGAATGGTGTTGTGATCGGTCCCAATGCGTCCATTACGGCATCGGCCTTTACCGCCGCCGGTCTGAACATCACCAACCAGAACTTTATGAACGGCATCTATCAGTTTGTGCCGTTCGCCGGAGGGGTTGTCAGTGATGTTACAAACTATGCCGTCATCGACGGCGTTACCGACCAGGTCAACCTGCTCGGCAAAACCGTTCTCAATGAAGGGACGATCTCTCTGCCCGTGGGCGGTGTCGTGGTCATGGCCGCCGGGGACAGTGTGTATCTGGGAGAACCCGGCGGAAATATAATTGTTGAAATGACTTCTGTTAAAGATGGTACAGGTAAAGTAGAAAATGCAGGCAGCATCACTTCTCCTGGCGGTGAAGTGGTCCTTGCGGCTGGTGATATTTTTGCGGCAGCCCTGGAAGATGGTCACGCCATGAAAGTCCATTGGGGAGAAGGAACAGTCGAACAAAACGGACTGATCAATGTCAGTGCTGCAACAGGTGACGGAGGCACGGTCAGCCTGACCGCAGGCGACACAACCACTTTGGGCGCAAACAGCAAGACCTATGCCAATGCCGGTACCGATGGCGACAGTGGCTTGGTGTCTGCCCATTCCTTGGGAATCACCGATGTCATGTCGGGTGCTGAAATACAAGCCATGGGTGGCTATTGGCCGGGTGAACCGGAAGGTGAAACCAGTCTTTTCCCGGTTCAAATTGTTTTAGAGAACAGCGTCCAGATCATTGGTGATACGATTCGGTTTGACGGCACGATTGATGCAACCGCATCAGAGATCGGCAAAAAAGGAAAAATCTGGATTGAAGCCGACAACTTGACTATTGCCGATGTTCTTCCGGCAAATCCGAATCCGATCGATAATATTATTGTTGAAGAGTTCATTGAATCACAATCTAAAGCCGCCGTAGATATTGAACTTGCGGTCCACTCAAGCAGCAACGGCACAATTAACGTCGGGCCCTTGGGGGATGGTGAAATTTTAGGCGGCAGCGGTGACATTGTCCTCCGAACACTCTATGGCACCGGCGAAATCATCTTTTTGCCCGATTCAGATGGAGAATACGCTTCCATCCATACGGTCGCCAATAAAAATTTCGGAGTAGGCGGTAATATTTTTCTGACTGCTGGTGCAGGCGGAATCATCGCTGGCGACCTGATAACAGGCACACTCAGCAATGATCCCATCAGCAATCCCGGGAGGATCAGATTGTTAACGGCCGGAGGAGGCGACATTCGCGTTGGAGAGATGTTTGCTGACCGCGGTAATATTTCTGAAATCAGCGTGATTTCCAGCGGAAGCTTGAGTGTCTATGGAAGCGTAATCTCTATGAATGCAACCGTTCCAAAAGAAGATAAAGATGTGGGATTTGCACGAATCTGTCTTGCGGCAATGGACGATATTTATGTTAATGGCGACGGCGGTATTGACAGAGGTACAATTTCCGTTAATTCTCATGGTAAGTACGCAACCGCATCAAATATTATCATTTGTGCAGGCGGTGACATAAACATTGAGAACTTAGGAAACGGAATTAATGCGACTGCCAAAACATCCGAAAACACGCAAGACTCCAAGTCGCTTTCGGTTGTAGGAGTCAATATTAGCGCGGGCGGCAACAAAGAGGAACAAGCGTCAATAACTATTAATGGAACCACTTATGATGACATGGGCGACAACGCTGACTTGCCGATTTATCTCGAAGCTAAAGCGTCCGGATCAGGGCAGGATGTTACCGTTGCTCCGGACGAGACTCCGGAAGCTGGGGAACCCGGAGAACTTATCTGGCAAGAAACAAAGACCGACCCCGAACCTGTCGATGAATATTTATTGGGTGCTCGATTGAGAATCAACGACAATGAATTAATTATTCCGGGAGAGGAAGGCAGCCCCTGCGCCGAGTGTCCCATCCCTCCTGGAAGTTTCATAAAAATCGTTGCTCGTGATGATTTTGCTGTGGCCCATATGAATACACAGGATATCAGTGCATTGATCGGCGGACAAACAGATCTTCTATGGAATGATCAAGGCGAAGATTTAACATTGATTTATTACTCGCAAGCAAAAGATCCGGCTACAGGCCAAGTATTGGGGAACTTAACACTTACTACCGATGAAACAACTGGACAACTGATTGTTAATTTTGACTATGATCCCGCAGACGGATTTGCTGATGTCGTCGAATTCGAATATGCTATTTATGACACCAAGACCCAACGAGTTGCCACCGCAACCGTCCAGATTACCCTGACCAACACCCTGCCGACCTTTAACGGCGACCTCGGCGATGTACACATGAACACGCCGGTCACCGGCATCGACCTGCTGTCCTATGCCAATGACGTGGACG
>JAKEGM010000013.1 GCA_022615575.1 Planctomycetales bacterium | reverse complement strand
GCTTTACGCCGGTAATCAGGATAAAAAAGCTGATTCCCAGCACGAGCATCATGGTGGGAATGCCGTATGCCGTAATCAGCCATTTGGTCAGGGGCGCGGTATAAACGGAAGCCAGTCCAAAGCCGGAAACGACAATACCGGCAATCAAGCCGGTTCTGGCCTTGGGGAACCATTTGACCGCCGGTGGCGTTGCCGAGGCATAGCCGAAACCGATGCCCGCTCCGGCCAGAATGCCAAAGCCCAGCAGATACCCCAGCGGCGAGGTCGTTCGGCTGGCCAGCACAAATCCAACGCCTACCAGCAGGCCGCCTATTGCCGCAACCACCCGCGGTCCGATTTTATCCTGCATCCGCCCGGCGGGAACCATCACTAAGGAGAAAATCAGGCAGGCAAACATATACGGCAGGGATTTGTCCGTTTCCGTCCAGCCCCATTCGGCGGGAATAAGTTTGCTGATGACGCTCCATGTGTACAAGATGCCCAGTGCCAGATTGATGCCCATACCCGCAAATGTTACGGACCAGCCGAAATTTTTTTGAGGGGTCTGTGTGCTGCTGTCGTTCATAAAACCTCCTGTTTCGTTAAAAGAAAGCCGGGCACGCTCTTGACGTGCCCGGCCAGGGTTTTGAATTAGGTGTTTATTTGCCGCGTCCGGCAATCAGTTTTTCCACGACGCTCGGATCGGCCAGCGTGGTAATATCGCCCAGGTTGCCGGTGTCTTTTTCGGCGATTTTGCGTAAGATGCGCCGCATAATCTTGCCGGAACGGGTCTTGGGCAGGGCGGGAGCGAACTGAATCGCTTCCGGGGCGGCAATCGCGCCGATTTCCTTACGGACATGCATAATCAGTTCTTTCTTCAGCTCGTCGTTTTCATGGATGCCTTCTTTGAGCGTTACGTAGGCATACAGGCCTTGTCCCTTGATTTCGTGCGGAATCGGCGTAACGGCGGCTTCGGCGACCTTGGGATGGCTGACCAGAGCGCTTTCCACTTCAGCGGTGCCGATACGGTGGCCGGAAACATTAACCACGTCGTCAATGCGTCCCATCAGCCAATAATCGCCGTCCTCATCCACACGGCAGCCATCGCCCGTAAAATACATGTTGTCAAACATGCAGAAATAGGTATCGATAAACCGGTCATGGTCGCCCCACATGGTCCGCATCATACCCGGCCACGGCTTGCGGATGCACAGTTTGCCGCCTTCATTGCGATTGCAGGCCGTTGCATCGTCCCGCAGCACGACCGTGTCCACGCCGAAGAACGGACGGGACGCGCTGCCGGGCTTGGTGGTCATCGCGCCGGGCAGGGGGGTAATCATAAAGCCGCCGGTTTCGGTCTGCCACCAGGTATCCATAATCGGGCAGCGGCTGCGGCCGACCTTTTCGTAATACCATATCCACGCCTCGGGGTTGATCGGTTCGCCCACCGAGCCTAGAATCCGCAGCGAATCCAACTTATACTTCATGACCCATTCCTCGCCCAGACGCATCAGGGCGCGAATGGCGGTCGGTGCGGTGTAGAAGACGGTGACTTTGAACTTGTCGCAAATCTGCCAGAACCGTCCTGCATCCGGGTAGGTCGGCACGCCTTCAAACATCAAGCTGGTGGCGCCGTTGGCCAGCGGGCCATAGACAATGTAGCTGTGTCCCGTCACCCAGCCGATATCAGCCGTGCACCAGTAGATGTCGTCCTCGTGGATATTAAAGACCAGTTTGTGCGTTACCGCCGCCTGCAGCAGATAGCCGCCGGTGGTGTGAACAACACCCTTGGGTTTGCCGGTCGAGCCGGATGTATAGAGGATAAACAGCGGGTCTTCGGCGTTCATGGGTTCAGCCGGGCAGTTGGGGCTGGCCTTGGCCATTTCGTCATGATACCAGTGATCGCGGCCGGGCTTCATTTCGCAGGGTTCATCATTGACTTCAACCACGATGCAGTTCTGGATAGTCGGGCATTTGGCAAGGGCCTCATCGGCGATATTCTTTAAATGGATGTGTTTGCCTGCCCGCATGGAAATATTGGCGGTAATCAGCATCTTGCAGTCCGAATCATTGACGCGGTCCTTGATGGCGTCGGCGCTGAAGCCGCCGAAGATGATCGAGTGGATGGCCCCGATACGGGTGCAGGCCAGCATGACAATCGCAAGTTCCGGCACCATCGGCATGTAAATCGCTATGCGGTCGCCTTTCTGGATGCCTTTGGACTTCATCACGTTGGCGAACTTGCAGACCTCTTTGTGCAGTTCGGCATAGGTGAATTTTTTAACGGCCTTGTCATCCTCTCCTTGCCAGAGAATGGCGGTTTTATTGGCAGTGGCTGTATTCAGATGGCGGTCCAGGCAGTTGTAGGAAACATTCAACTGGCCGTCGGCAAACCAGGTATGCTGGATGATACGGCTTTTGGTATTCCACGTATAGTCAAGCGCCTTGGTGGGTTCCCTGAACCATGTGAGCATTTTGGCCTGTTCCAGCCAGAACCCGGCTGGATCGTTAATGGACTGATCCCACATGGCTTGATACTCTTTCATGCTGGCAATCCAGGCATTGGATTGAATACGGGCAGGAGGGGAAAACTTTCTCTGTTCAGACATCAGAGATTCCATACCTTTTTTAGCTTCTGACATAATACCTTGTCCTTTCGAAAAAAAAAACAAATTCGAGTTAAAGCCGCTTTACCTTAAAAGGGCCTGTTTTTAATTTGGCCAGTATTCATACTGGATTTTTGGGTAAATAGCAACACAAAAAACAAATTATTGTGAAATGCGATGCACTAAAGGGGACAAAAATAAAAACAGGATTTTTGCAGCAGTTTATCAGTGTTGTTTTTTGTGAAATACAGAACGAGCAGCAATATGCGCAAACAGGGCGGACGGAGCATAGGGAAGCAAGTGACACGGCGAAATTTATCCATAATGTGCCATCTGGAAAAGCTTTTGAGGGATGTTTTCTGTGCGCAGCGGTCTCATCTTTTACGTCAAAAGCCCTTTATATTAGACAGGAAATCAGCCGCCGCCTTGCAGTTTTCCAGTTTTCGTAATTAGCGGTATCCTGCTGTTATCGAAAATTCCGGGAAAATTTTTCTTGTGGAGCACCCGTGCTTTTGTTATCATTCACATCGGTTTGCTCTTTGAGAATTGAGTGAAGCAGTTTCAGGTCCGGCTGGAATGTCTTCGGCTGGATAACCAAACGGGAACACGGTGAAAATCCGTGGCGGTCGCGCCGCTGTGAGTATCTGCTGTGCCATAGCACAAATCTTGCCGGCATCGTTCCACTGTCCAATGACTGGGCGGGAAGGGGTCGGCAAGCAGGATACAAGTCAGAAAATCTGCCTGGAAGTGTTTTGTGTTAGTTTGTTCTCGCGTTCAGGAACAACGGCACCTCTGTCAGTCAGCGCAGGCAAATGAATCCGGATGCCTGCTGTTTTCGCCAGAGGATTTTTCTCCTAAATCATTAAGCCGTTGCTCCGAATGCGGGAGCAGCGGCTTTTTTTATGGATTTTTGTGAACCGGCGCGGAACCGGCTCAGAAAGGAGATGCCCGGAAGAAACGTATTGCTGGGTTGATGTGTTATTTCCAAACTTCCGGTCCGGCGTAGGGTCGGAACTATAGCCAAAAGGATTGCCGCGGCTGCAATGGATCTGCCGGCAGCCGCGGCAGTTATCAAAAATGTAAAATCGCAACATTTTAGCCGGCTGGTGGATGGTAT